>JAQWTV010000131.1 GCA_029242545.1 Roseibacillus sp. | reverse complement strand
GAGGTATTCGCCTCGAGGAGAGCTTTCTTGAGCTCCTCTGCGGTGACGTCGACAGGCAGCTGATCCACGACGCTTCCTGTCTGTCCGAAGGCATCCGCCCGGATGACAAAAATACCAGTTTTCCCCCGCTCTCCTTTGACGGCGTCCCGCCAGTCAGAGTCGGGCTTTTCTTCCGCAAAGTCCGCGTGGAACTTCCCTATGATTTCCTTGTCGCTCATCAAGGCCCGCAGGTCCGTTCGAAGCCTCTTACGGTCATCTTCAGCCGCTACCACAAAGATCAGCAGTCGTTGGTCTCCTGAGGCAACATTGAGGCCTTGTCGGAAACTGTGGAAATCTTGTAAGACCGCGCCCTCCTTCGATCCTCGGGGTCGGAATTTCTTCGCGACCTGCTCCATCGCCTCGACGACACCGTTTTCGCCGCGGCCTCTTCCTGGACCCCTAGCTCCCCGTCCCTGGCGCAGGCCCTGGGAGGGACTGCGCCCCGTTCCCGATAGCCTGGTCTCTCCATCTGGCGCCAGCAGACAAAAAGCGGTATTTTCAAAGCGGCCATCTAGAAAGGACCGCACCATCTTCTGGTGCTCTTCACTTTCATAGGATTCCAAGCGGACGCATACAAACGAGCGGGAGGCCTCTATAAAATCTTTCTGCGAGAACAAACTGTTCTGCGTGTTGGTGTAACCGGGTCAGAACACCCCAGAGATTCCGCTGCAAGTTGCCGCCGCAGCCATAAAAAAGATGGGACGGTTCGATCGCTCTGCTTCTGCACGGGCTGTTTCCCAAGTGGTATACCAAGCGACCCCGGCCTCTCCGACAGGTTGTGGGCTCGCCCCAAGATCATCGGGACGAGGGCCCTGAGCGATAGCGATTCCCCCCAACAAGAGAGAGATCCAAAATACGTGCGCTGTCTTCATAGTAGAATAAACGGCCAAGGTCTCTTTTAGTTGCGCAGGATTCCTACCTAATGCCAACTCCTTGTGTGTAATCCTTTGCCTGCTTCAGCATTTTCCTCTTGAAATCAAGTCTCTGCGGAGACTGACTGCGGGAATCATGCCTTCACAATTCCAATCCACCAGTTCTTCGCGACGTCGTTTCCTGCAGGGGGCGACTGCTGCCGGCACCTTTGGTTTCCCTGCCATCGTGAGTGCCAAGTCTCCAAACGCGAAATTGGACGTCGCGGTGATTGGCTGCGGAGGGCGTGGCGGACACAACATGCGCACGGTCGGTAATACCGAGAACATTGTGGCGTTGGTTGATGTTAATGATCGCAACCTGCGGGGAGCTGCTTCTCGCTTCAAACAGGCAAAGACCTTTCACGACTTCCGTGAATTCTACGAGAAACCCGGCAATTACGATGCTGTAATCGTCAGCACAACTGAGCATACTCACGCCTTTGCCACTCTTCCGGCTCTTCGAGCTGGCAAGCACGTCTACTGTGAGAAGCCTCTCACGCGCGATGTTTATGAAGCACGGCTCGTAACCGAGACGGCACGGAAAGCCGGGGTAGCTACCCAGCAGGGGACCCAGATCCATGCCGGAGGAAATTATCGGAGAGTTGTCGAGCTCATTCAGGGAGGCGCTATCGGTAACGTCAGTGAGGTTCATGTCTGGGTTGGCCGGGCGTGGGGCCGGCAGAGCGCTGAGGAGGCCAAGAAGAACCGGGATATTGTTAACGTTCAGGAGAGGCCTGAGGAAGCTCAGCCCATTCCGAAAGAACTCAACTGGGATCTCTGGGTCGGCCCGTCACCGATGAGGCCCTATCACTCTGTATACTTCCCGGGACCAAAGTGGTACCGCTGGTGGGATTTTGGGAACGGGACGATGTCTGACCTGGGAAGTCATTGGAATGACCTACCTTTCTGGGCGCTGAACCTGGACGCCCCCACAAGTATCGATGCAGGGGGCCCCACGCCTCACCCCGAGATTGCACCTGCTTCGATGTGGGCGCGCTATGAATACGCGGCCAGGGGTAACCGCGCACCCCTTAATCTGACCTGGTATCAGGGAGCGGAGAAACCGGAGATCTGGAAGCAGGGAGGGATCCCGAAATGGGGAAGCGGGGTTCTCTTTGTTGGTGATGAAGGGATGCTTCTTTCGGACTATGGTAAGCACGTCCTTCTGCCAGAAGGTCGATTCAAGGATTTCAAGCGGCCCGAGAAGACGATTCCAGAATCGATCGGCCACCATCAGGAGTGGGTTAGAGCATGCAAGACCGGGGAGCCAACCACCTGTCATTTTGACTACGCGGGTCCACTAACCGAGGCCAACCATCTCGGCAACGTCGCTTTTCGTGCCGGCCGCAAGCTTGAGTGGGATGCCAAGAATATGAAATTTCCCAATGCTCCGGAGGCGGAACAATTCCTCAAGCGAGAATACAGGAAGGGATGGACGCTTTGATTTGACGGTTACCCGGCGCAGCATGAGCGAATATTTGTTGAATAGTTCAGCCGCGGGAGAGGTCTAAATCCCAGCAAGCAGAAGTCGTAAGATAGTATTTTGCTGCATCCATGATTGAAAATCCTTACTGAAACCCTAGAATTCTAGCATTATGAACTTATTGTCTCGATCCCGTACGCAGTTTTTCGCGGCTGCTCTTATAGCCGTCTCCGCGCTCTCGAGTTGTGTTACTGAGAACCCCTACACTGGAGAACAGCAAGTCTCCAATACCGCAACAGGAGCAGGGCTTGGAGCTGCTGGAGGTGCGATTCTGGGTGCGATTATTGGCAATAATGTTGGAGATGGAGACGCAGGGCGCGGCGCACTCATCGGCGCTGCCCTCGGCGGAATTGCCGGAGGAAGCATTGGTAATTATATGGATCAGCAGGAATCCATGTTGAGGCAGGAATTACGAGCCAGTGGAGTGAGCGTCACAAGGGCAGGTAACAATATCATTTTGAATATGCCTCATGATATTACTTTCAATACCGGGAGTGCCCAGATCAAAGGCAGCTTCTCGCGGACGTTGAGTTCGGTGGGCGTTGTCCTGCGGAAGTTTAATCAGACCACGGTTCTGGTGAATGGCCACACTGATTCTGATGGCAGCTCGTTCTACAACATGGGGCTCTCCCGCGACCGTGCAAGTGCAGTCTCTAATGCTCTTGCAAGCCAAGGGGTGCAGCCTGCGCGGCTTGTGACTCGTGGCTTTGGCGAATCCCAGCCGATCGCATCAAATGAGTCCGCGGCAGGGAAGGCTCGTAACCGCCGGGTTGAGATTCACATTGCGCCTCGAAGTTGAGTAGGCCGAGAGCGATTGTGGTAGCAAGGGGAACAGCTTTCGCTGTTCCCTTTTTGTTTCGATCTTGAACGTTCTCGATTCTGATCGGATCCTGAAGCAGCCAGTCCGAGATTAAAAAGGGATGTCATCATCCGGATCAGCGGCAGGCATATCCGGAGGGTTTCCGACCCCGGGAGGAGCATCTTCGTCACCATACTCAGGATTCTGGTTCGCAGCGGGATCCCCGCCAAGACTCTCGAGTTTCCAAGCATTCAGATTCACGTAGAAGCGCTCCTTGTATTCGTTGCCGCGAATGTCGAAGGTTACCTTGACCGGATCATCGACCTGCATTCCATCGGTGAGAGAGGTCTTCTCCTTGACGCATTCGAACTTGATCATCTGAGGGTAGTTCCCATCTTCCACCTCCACCACGAATTCGCGCTTGGTAAAACCGCTGTTGAAAGTCTGCACATCGTTAACAACCTTCAACCTGCCCTCGATCTCAAATGATTTTCCCATCTTTTAACTGATTTTGTTCTCAGGCAGAGTCGCTCCTGGAGGCCCTGTTTTCAAGTTCAAGCTTCCGGCTGGAATGGCGGGAGCCCGGGGAGGCCATCAATGATGGCGCTCGCGGCTTGCCGGCAGGGACATTTCGTTCACCCTGTGGATACGATGAAATTCGGCTGTCTGTTCGTTATCCTCGGCATCTCTCTCTTAATTCTCGTTCCCTCCCTCACGCTGGGCGCTAAACCGCGTGGGCCTCTCTGGACCGATCCAGCGAAGGCGGAGAAGGAGGATCCTGATTTTGCGGTTCAGGGAGAATATGCGAGCAAAGATTGGGGAGTCCAAGTGGCGGCCTTGGGCGAAGGGAAATTTCATCTTAGTAAGTTCAAGGGGGGCCTTCCCGGGGCAGGGTGGGATGAATCGGGGCCATCTGTGGAGCTGGCCGACAAGGAAGGGGTCGGCCTGGCAACAAAGGGATGCCAAAAGATTCATCGCAAGAGCCCGACCCTCGGAAAGAGTCCGCCCGAGGGAGCCGATATTCTCGTCGGCAAAAATGCGGATCCTAGTCTTCTCAACGGCAAGGTAGAGAGCGGAATTATGTTTCCGCCAGCTCAGACGGCCAGAGAATATGGAGATTTCACCATGCATCTCGAGTTCCAACTTCCCTACAAGCCGAGGTCACCACTGAGCAGTCAGGATCGTGGGAACAGCGGGGTCTATCTTCATAACCGCTATGAGGTTCAGGTTCTCGACAGCTTCGGGCTCGTCTATGACCCTGCTTACGTCAAGGTTAAGATCCGCTCTGACCCGAAGCAGTGGTGTGGCTGCTTTTATCGCTTTAAGACCGCTGATACCCCAATGTGTCTGCCGCCGTTGACCTGGCAGACTTATGACATTGAGTTCACGGCAGCCCGATTCAATGCAAATGGGACCAAGACCGCAGATGCGGTCATCACCGTGTTGCAAAATGGAGTTAAGATCCATGATGCAGTAAAGTTACCAAAGGGCACTGGTGCCGGCGGGACCCGCCCTGAGGTTGCAGAAGGGCCAATTATCTTTCAGGGGCATGGTAACCCTGTTGCTTTCCGCAATGTCTGGATCGCAAGAAAGTAGCAATCCGTTGGCTCCGGGTGCCGCCCCGCCCGCGAGCCTCTGAGCAGAAAAGATTCAGTCAGGAATCCTGAGCGTGGTCTTCGCCCCTGAAGATGTCGTCATTCTTTCGCGGAGGGAACAGAAACCGGGCAATCCATGCCGCTAAGGCGCTGGGGCCCGGTTCCGGAACGAAAACAAACTGAGCGATGCGCTCAAGCATGGTGATTCTGGGGAAGGAAAGGTGGCCACGGTCCAGATCCCTATGGAAGTAGCTGGGAATAGCTTACCGCGTCCTGTTAGAGCCAGCAAGTGAATTCAATTTATGCCTCCGGAGTCTTGAGGATTGATCAGCAAGAGCGAGAAAAGAATTAGAATCCTGCTACGCTCCAACCCTCACGGTATTGACGTCTGAGAAGGCCATTGGCGGAATTGTTATTTGTAATTACCATCTTTTCAGCATCCCACCTAAGCAAGGTATCAGGAGTCCGGATTGCGACAGTTCCTAACAGGATGGCTTCGGTCATTGGACCGGTCTGTTCAAAGTAGGACTCATTTTTAGCCTTACCGTGAATGGCATCACAGAAGTGGTGATAATGGTCACGAGGTTCAAGCTTGGGGGCCTTGACGCTCTTGAATTTTTCGGGAGGAAGCAGGGTAGGCATCTTTCCATTCGGGAGGATGATGGCCCCTTCGGTGCCTATCACCATGGCAGATTCGTGTGGATAAGGCTTGGTAGGAACAAGAGCCTGGACTTCTTCCGGCGGATAGAAGAGGCCGTCGAACCACTCGACTGTAATTTCATCTTTTTCCGTCATACTGGTACCCGGGAAGATCCAAGTAATATGATCGCTTTGAGGCCAGGTGTCGCCTTGCCGGATTTTGGACTGCTTCCACGATTCCTGTACTCGTGCACTCACGGTTTTGGGTGCGGTAAGTCCAAGGGCTTTCCAGGTCGCGTCAAAGACATGACAGCCGATGTCACCTGACCAGCCGGTTCCAAAATCAATCCATGAACGCCATTTCCCAGGGTGGTAAATGTTGTCTGCATAAGGACGAACGGGAGCCGTGCCGGTCCATAAGTCCCAGTTCAGGTGTTCGGGGGCCTTCTGGGGGGCCTCCGGGCGCGGTCCCACGAAACGGTAGCTCTTGATGGCTCCAGGACGATTGGAGCATAGAACGACTCTTTTCACTTTGCCTATCAGTCCGCTTTTAACCCAGTGAACGAAAGTCCGGTCTCCATTCCCGGCGGCCGCCTGGGTTCCCAGCTGAGTTTTCACGCCAGCCTTCCGGGTCGCTTCCGTTAACAGCCGCACCTCGGCGACATCATGACAAAGGGGCTTCTGACAGTAGACATGCTTGCCGCTTTCCACGGCACTCATGGCAATGGGGAAATGCATGTGGTCAGGGACAGTCACGTTCACCGAGTCCACCCTTTTTCCCTCCTTGGCCAGCAACTCCCGCCAGTCTGAGTAGACCCGGGCATCCGGCACTTCTTTCGCAGCACGCGCCAGACGATTGCTGTCTACGTCACAAATCGCCACTACCTCCGTTTTCCCGTGAGACTTGAACTTATTGAAATCGTTCCATCCCATTCCCCCAACGCCTATACAGGCATGCTGCCCCCTGCTATTCAGGTCAGCAGCCCGGGTGGCTGCGGGTGCCGCTAAGGCTGCCCCGGCAGCGGTTTTGATTAATTTGCGTCGAGTCAGGTTCATGTTCTCCCGGGTGTAGGGAAAGAGTCGCGGGATGGCAAGTTGAGACCCCGCCCGCCAATCCTATGCTCCTCTGGGGTTTGGCCTTGCTCTTGTGGGGCCTTTCCCCCCTTGTATTCAAAGATCCATGAATAAAGACACCTCTCGCCGCCGATTCCTAGCCGCCACCTCATTGGCCGCCGCTGCCACTGTCTCATCCCAGCGTCTTGCCGCTCAGGATACCGCTGCTGGAGGGGCGCCGTCTCTGGAGGGGCGAATCTTCAAGGCAGTGAAGGGAGGAAAGCAGGGTGGAGAGACCCCTCTCCAGTTCTTTGAGCGGCTGAAGAAACTCGGCTTTGACGGTGTTGAAAGTGGCAATGCGAAGCAAGCAGCGGCCTATGCCGAGGCGACGGAAAAAACTGGAGTGATGTTTCATGGCCTTGTCTGTGGCTGGCACTGGGGAGGGAGCCGCCTGAGCAGCCCGGATCCCGAAGCCCGTGCCAAAGGCCTTGCAAATATGGAGATTGATATTCGTAACACCTATCGGCTTGGAGGCTCTTCGGTCCTGCTTGTGCCGGGTAAGGTGGGCGGCCAGAACGAGACTCACGAGCAGGTTTGGGATCGTTCCATTGCCGAGGTAAAGAAAATCCTACCCCTTGCCAGCCGCCTTGGAGTGCGAGTCCTTATTGAAACCGTCTGGAACGGATTCTGTGAATCACCTGACGTGTTTCGTGACTATATTGATGCCTTCGACAGTCCGTGGGTCGGGGCCTACTTCGACATTGGCAACATGCAGAAATTCGCTCCCGCAGAGGAATGGATTCGTACGCTTGGGAATCGTACGGTGAAACTGGATATCAAGGACTGGGGGAAAAAGAATGGATTCTGTCGTCTCGGAGAGGGGGATGTTGATTGGGACAAGGTTCGCAGCGCCCTTGAGGAAGTTGGGTTTTCCGGATGGGCCACCCGCGAAGGACGGGACAAAAACATAGAGGACACCTCGGCCCTGATCGATCAGTTACTTATCGGGAAAGGCTGACGCCCTGCGCCGTGGCTATTCAGTTGAGTAACGCGCTATGCCGAGGGGAGCTCCGTTACTTCCTTTCGGCTAGGAGAGATTCCTTCAGCGCTTTTGCGACCTTCTCGGCCAGCAGCACTGATCCCTCCGGGGTAAAGTGAACGTTTCCCGGCCGGATCCCAAATTGTGACATGCGATTGGCCATAAGGCCATGAAGGTCATTAACTCGGACCTTGTGCTTTCGCATGACAGTGAGGGCCGCCTTATTGTACACGATATCATCTCCGACTTTTCGCCCTGCCTCACCCTTGGGGACGGGTGTGGTAGTGGCAAAGATCAACCGTGATCCGGTTTTCTTCATTCGGACAACAAGCTTCTCGAGGTTTCTAGAGTATTCCTCAACGGAATGGGTTACGGAGCCATTCACCTTATCCCTTTTCCCCTGAGTCTTTGAGTCCGGGTGGCGGTAGCATAAATCATGCAGCCCCCAGTTGAAGTGGATCACGTCCCACTTTGAGGAGCCGAGCCAGGAGTCAATATTCTCCAGACCCTTGCTTGTCGGGCCTCCGTTGGTCGGGATTCGGTGCACGTTAGCTACCCCTTGCAAGGCTTTACGAGCTGGGATGGTATAGCCGATTGAGATGGAATCGCCTATCAGAAGAACGCGGGGAAGGCTTGGGATGTCCTTTATGGGGGCGAGAGGGTGTTGCTTTCCTTGGGCGCAGCAAGGGGCGGCCAGGCAAGGAAGTAAGAGCAAGGTCAGCAGGAGGTTCATGACAGGCAAAGTGGGGATTTATCCGGCGGAGTCAAAGGAGCAGTTCTTGCGCAATTTATTTTATGAAAGGAATTTCCGATCACGCGGGTATTTCTTGCCCTATGAGACTCATTTATATCGCTCTTGCCATCTTCCCTCTGCTGACCAGTGCAATCTGGGCCGAGGATAAAGGGCAGCCAGTCAGGAAGCCTGTTCCCGCCAAGGAGAAGGCTGCCAAGGAGAAGGCTGCCAAGGAGAGAGCTGCTAAGAAACCTTCTAAGGCAAAGGCCGCCAGAGAGAAGGCAGCGAAGGAGAAGGCTGCGAGGGAGAAGGCTGCTAAGGAGAAAGCTGCTAAGGAGAAAGCTGCTAAAGCGAAGACCGCTAGGGCGAAGGCTGCCAAGGAGAGAGCCGCGAAGAAGCCCTCTGAGAGAAAGGCTGCTAAGGAGAAAGCTGCTAAAGCGAAGACCTCTAGGGCGAAGGCTGCCAAGGAGAGAGCCGCGAAGAAGCCCTCTGAGGGAAAGGTCGCTAGAGAAAAGGCCGCTAAGGAGAAGGCCGCTAAGGAGAAGGCTGCTAAGGAGAAGGCTGCGAGGGAGAAGGCTGCTAAGGAGAAAGCTGCTAAGGAGAAACGCTAAAGTCCTACAACTAAGCTCTTATTTGGAGGGGAGCACGCTGAAAGGCATGATTGTGCTGGAGATTGGCACAAGGTTGTCGGTGTGGAGCTAACGGAGACTGGAATTTGGCCAAGGTGTGGGTAACCTGCTCCACCGCGTGAAATCTGGTTCGCTCATCACCTTCTTTCTGCTGTCGGCTGTCGCAATCGCAGTCGAATACGAGGATGATGTTCTGCCGATTCTGGAAGATCACTGTGTAAAGTGTCACGGGCCTGACAAGCAGAAGGCTGGGCTTCGGGTAGACCAGCGGCTGTCTCTTCTCCGGGGTGGAGACGCGGGATTTCCGTCATTGGTTCCCGGAGCCCCAGTAAAAAGCCACCTCATTGAGCGTATCAGAAGCAGGGACGCGAGTGAGCAGATGCCGCCCAAGGGTGAGCGCCTGAGTGAGGAGGAAGTTGAGCTGCTTGAACAGTGGATCCGGGATGGTGCTGAGTGGCCTGGCCAGATGCAAGATCTCGGAGCAATCCAGTCGAACCATTGGTCCTTCGCTGCGGTGGTGCGTCCCGATGTCCCCGCCGCCGCCGGTAACCCCGTCGATTCCTTCATCACCGCGAAGCTTGCCGCCAGGGGGCTCACAGCGAACGGTCCGGCCGATGCACGGTCGTTGATTCGGCGAGTTTCGACGATTCTTACCGGGCTCCTTCCTGAACCCGGGAGAGTGGCGAGGTTTCTGGAGGATTACGCTGCGGATGCCGAGGGTGCCTACATGGAGTTAGTAGACGAACTTCTCTCTTCGCCTCACTTTGGTGAGCGTTGGGCTCAGCACTGGCTCGATGTGATCCGCTGGGCAGAGTCCAACGGGTCAGAATCCAACCTCTACCGTAAGAATGCCTGGCAGTATCGAGACTATGTTGTGAGGGCATTCAACGAAGACCGCCCCTACGATAAGTTTGTGCGGGAGCAGATTGCGGGAGACTCTCTGGGAACCGGAGAAGCGACTGGATTTTTGGTGGCGGGGCCCCATGTGCCGGCCGCCACGGTGGGGCGAGAGCCCTCGGCAATCAGGCAGGCACGGGCGGACCGGATGGATGAAATATTGCAGACGGTTGGGGCATCAATCATGGGAATGACTATCGGGTGTGCCCGTTGTCACAACCATAAGTTCGACCCTATTACGATCTCGGACTACTATGCGATGACCGCGGTATTTCAGGATGTCGAATTTGGGAGTCGCTTTCCTGAATTTGACGTTGAGCATCCGCGCCGGAAGCGGGGAGAGAAGTTGTGGTCCCAGATCGCAGATCAGAGGAAAATTCTCCGGCGAACCGGGGGCTGGGAAGAAAACTGGGGTGCATACCGGGAGTGGCATTTCGGGGCCGTGGAGGCCGGTGCGATCCGCCTTCGCTTTAAGACTCCGAACGTTACCATTGATGAGCTGCAGTTGTTCGGGCCGGCAGAGCGCTCCGTCAATCTCGCCCACAGGGGAAGGGGTGCCACGGTCCGCGGATTTCCTGCCGAGGGCAACGAGGGGCGTAATCCCATCAACCGTGTGAACGATGGGGAGTTCGGGACCATGGCATGGCGTGGGAGGGTGGAGAAAAACGCGCAGGAAAAGCCCTGGATTCAAGTGGACTTCTCGGAACGGGTGAAAATCGACCGCCTTCGTCTCAGCAGTAACAGGGAGTATTTTTTTGATACGGGTTACCTAACCCAGAAGCCTAACCTGCCGCGGTATGATTTCGACTTGGAAGTCCGTCAACCAGACGGGAAGTGGAAGTCGCGGGTGGGAACTTGGTACATTACTCGAAAGCTCAATGAGCTCCATCCAGAGAGGAAAGAAGCCCTCGCCGAAATTCAAAAATTGATTTCCCGGCTGGGAGAGGAGGGCCCACAGCCCGGGTTCGTAGGGCGCCTCATTCCCATGCAGGTCACGCGGGTGCTGCATCGAGGAAGTCCGGAAAGCCCAAGGGACGAGGTTGCTCCGGCAGGTCTGGATATTCTCAAGGGCAACCTTGATCTGGATTCCGAAGCTCCTGGCTCAAAGCGGAGAGCTGAATTCTCCAGCTGGCTGAGTGACCGGAACCATCCATTAACCGCGCGCGTAATGGTCAATCGGATGTGGCACCATATTTTTGGCAGTGGAATCGTATCAACCCCGAGCGACTTTGGCAGTGCAGGCGCGCCTCCAAGTCATCCTGAGTTGCTTGATTGGCTCGCAGCAGAATTCGTATCGCCGACCACTTACCAGCCGCAGGCTTGGTCCATGAAGGGGATGATCCGGATGTTAGTCATGTCGGAGTCTTTCCGCCGTTCCAGCCAGCCCTCTCCCGAGGCCCTCGATGCTGACGGAGGAAGTCGTTTTCTGTGGAGGTTCCCCCCGAGGCGCGTGGCTGCTGAGGTTTTGCGTGACAGCATCCTCCAAGCCTCCGGCAAGCTAGATCGCAGAGTGGGAGGGCGGAGCTATCGGATACACAATGTGAAAAAGACCTACGCACAGTGGGAAGTAGTCGATAACCACGGCCCGCAAACATGGCGCCGGATGCTTTATCAGGAGCGGATGAGACGAGTAGATGACCAGATCTTTACGGCCTTTGATTTTCCTGATTGTGGGCAGGTGCGAGCCAAGCGGCCGATTTCCACAACTCCGCTGCAGGCCTTGAACCTGATGAACAGCCCCTTTGTGGTAGAGCAGTCGAAGTTTATTGCGCAGCGGGCGATGAGAGAAGGCGGGGACGCTAGAGAAGATCAGGTTCGATGGTTATTTGATTGTCTCCTCAGTCGTGCGCCACAGGCCGGCGAAATGGCTGCCTGCGAGGGCGTGACGCTCCAACTCGTAGCCCGGAGTTTGATGAACTCGAATGAATTTGGGTTTCTTCCGTAAAATGGCATTATTGTTAATACGCCTAACAGGCATGGGGAATCCTTTGTGAAATGATGAACGATCCAGAGCATCTCAGTTCCCGTGGGCATCATTTATTGAACCGGAGGAATTTCATGCGGAACACAGGGTTCTCTCTCGGGGGCCTGGGGCTTGCTCACTTGCTGGCGGCTGAGGATCCGGATCGCGCGGCGTCCAGTAGTAAGTCGCCTATCCGACCCCCGATCGACCCGGATCAGCCCTACGCCCCGAGGGGAGGACACTTTGAGGGAGCAGCACAGCAGGTGCTTGTGATCTACTGCCCCGGTGCCGTCAGTCATGTCGATACCTTCGATTACAAGCCGGCTCTCAAGAAATTTCACGGGCAGAAGCCGCCGGGGCTGCCCTCTGTGACTTTCGAGGGCCCCACTGGCAATATCGCCAAGCCCTTCTGGGAGTTCAAACCCCGTGGGCAGACGGGAAAGATGACGTCCGATCTCCTGCCCGAGATGGGATCTCTCGCGGACGACTTCTGCTTTCTCCATTCCTTGCACACCCAGACAAGTGCCCATCCGCAGGGGGAAAACTTTTTCAACACGGGTTTCACCATGGAAGGATTTCCCTCCTTCGGGGCGTGGGCGACTTATGCTCTGGGATCCGAGTGCAGTGAGCTTCCGGCGTTCGTCGCGATCAATGATCCCCGGGGCCTAGCCCGCTCCGGGAAGAACAATTTTGGCTGCGGGTTTCTTCCCGCCGCCTTTCAGGGTACCGATTTCAATGCCCGTAATCCTCCTTCGAACTTGAACCGACCGGCCTCGCTGTCCGCCGCAGATGACAGGAAGACAGTCAACCTTCTCCGGCATTTGAACCGGAAGCACCTTGAGAAGTATCCGGGCGATGCGGATCTGGCAGCGCGAATCGCCAGTTATGAGCTTGCAGGTAAAATGCAGACTTCCGTTCCTGAGATGATGGACCTCTCCGGTGAGCCGGATTTCATTCAGACTGAGTATGGAACGGAGGTCGGGAGCGATCTGAAACGAGCCTATGCCCGGAATTGTATTCTGGCACGAAGGCTGGTCGAGAAGGGGGTGAGGGTCGTCCAGCTGTTTAACGGGAGCGATCCATCAGGTGGTAACGGGATTACCAACTGGGACTCTCACTCCGATATTCTCAAGACTCATGCAATGCAGGCCGAGATTATGGATCAGCCGACTGCGGCCCTTATCCGGGACCTCAAGCGTCGGGGACTACTTGATCGAACCCTTGTGGTTTGGTGCACCGAGTTTGGGAGAATGCCCTTCCTCCAGAGTAATGGAACTGGCCGGGATCACAATCCTGACACCTTTACCTGCATGTTGGCCGGCGCCGGGGTAAAGAAGGGGTTCTCTTACGGGGAGAGTGATGAGTTTGGCCACAAGGCTGCGGTGGATCCTGTCGAGGTGTATGATTTCAATGCCACCATTCTCCACCTCCTCGGGCTCGATCATGAGCGCCTGAGTTATTACCACAACGGCTTGGAGCGTCGCCTGACCAACGTGCATGGGCATGTGATCAAGGATGTTCTGGCTTGAGGGGCCGGCTGTGCTCAAGAGGGGCACCCTCCCCGTCCGGACTTGATGTCTTTCCTGGCATGGTCGAGAATTGGCGACCGGAACACCGGTAAATGTTGATGACAGGTTACGTGTATCTCGCGGTAGCGATTGTTGCGGAGGTGGTTGGCACATCCGCTCTCAAGGCAACAGAGGGCTTTTCGAAGCTGGGGCCCTCCCTTGTTGTGGTAGGGGCCTATGCGCTGGCCTTCTATATGCTTTCCCTGACTCTCAGGACGATCCCGGTTGGTGTTGCCTACGCTCTCTGGTGCGGAATAGGCATGGCCCTGATCAGTCTCATCGGATGGATAGTCCTTAAGCAGAAGCTGGATGGGGGGGCGATTGCAGGTATCGCCCTGATTATCACCGGGGTGATTGTCCTCAGCGTGTTTTCAAAGGCGGCGGTGCACTAGTTGAGGAAGCTGGCCCCGCCAGTCCTGCCATTGATGTGATAGGGCGCGGGAAATCCTATCCGACCAGTTCGCGCATTGGCTTGATCCCGGGATCAACTAGGAAGTGGGGCCTGCCACTGGCGTCCTCCACTGTTGCACTCGAAAGATCGATACCAAGGTTGTGATAGAGGGTAGCAAAGACCTCCTGAAATTTGACCGGTCGTTCGATGGGCTCATTACCATGTTTGTCTGTTGCGCCAATAACCTGCCCCAGGTTCATGCCTCCGCCGGCAACGAAGGCAAAGTTGGCTTTTGGCCAATGATCGCGGCTGTTCATCTTGTTGATCTTTGGGGTGCGTCCGAATTCACCCCACATCACGATGGAGACATCGTCCTGCAGGCCGCGTTCATGGAGATCGGTGATGAGGGCGCTGAGGCCCTGGTCGAGGAGCGGAAATTCTTCTCGGGAGCGTGGGAAATTCAGGCCGTCCCCGCCGTGCCAGTCCCAGCGGCTGTAGTTAAGGGATACTACCCTAGCCCCGGCCTCCACCAGGCGACGGGCCACGAGGAAGTTCCGGATCATCTTGGGAGCGCCATCTCGCTGATACTTAGGATCGTTGATGCCGTAACGCTCGACCACGCTGGGATGCTCCTGGGAAACATCGAGGGCGGCGGCCAGATTTCCATCGGCAAGAATCTCAAGAGCTTGCCGGTTGTAGGTATCGAGACCCTCCATCTGCCCAGTGGTGTCAATGTTGGCCTTCAGTCTGTCCATCGATGCTCGGAGAGCTTCGCGGTCCATCAGGCGATCCAGCGACATCCCCTGAAGAGTCATGCTCTTGGCACGGGCATTGGGATCCTTGTCAACGAGCCCCATAGGCGCGTGAGAATTACCAATAAAGCCTCCAGTCCCGGCTTCACCCCATGTCCGGTTTCCAGTGGGATACATGAGAGAGACGTTGGCAGGTATGCCCGGCTTCGACCCTTGCAACGTTGAGACCCACGATCCCCATGCTGGCCAGCCTCCCGGAGGGGCGTTGTCACGCTTCTTGTGGCCGGTCATGCACTGGTAGCAATCATGAGCTCCATCTGAGTCAGCGAGGGAGCGGATGATGGCATACTTATCTGCCATTTTTGCAAGCTTGGGGAAGAGTTCGCAGATTTGTATGCCTGGAACGTTCGTCGAGATGGGCTGGAAATCCCCCCGGATTTCGGAGGGGGCATCCGGCTTGAGGTCGAACATGTCGAGATGCGAGGGCCCACCTGGAAGGTAGATATTGATGACAGCCTTGTGAGAGGATCCAGTCCGAGATTTTGCCTCCATGCCGAGGAGTTGGCTCAGGGAGAGCCCGCCTGCGGCCATTCCTCCAACCTTTAGAAAGTCCCGCCGGGAATATCCGTCACAGTGGGAAGACTTGCGGTCGTTTTTGCCAAAGAGTTCAAGCATGACAGTAAAGCTTTGATCCTTTTGTTTATACAAGTATTTGGGTGATGAGCCAAGCGAGATTGCCAGACATCATGAGGTGGCCTACACCTATGGGTTTGTAGGGAGACTTTACATGAGATGAGACCGGGCGGGATAGAGCCCTTTAATCAGGGAGGGTGGGATCAACTGTTAGGATCACCCTGCGGTAGGCGGTCAGGCTAGGCTGTCCCTTATCCTTAACCTCCAGGATAAAGTGAATGGTTCCCGGGATGTTTGTTGCCGGAGCGTTGAGCTTAAGGATGGAGGTGTTGTCGCCCTCCCATTTGAGATTTCGATAGTAGATCGTCAGGGGGAAAGAGCCAGCCTCACGGTAGGGATACCAATGAAAAGATACTTCATCGCCGTCTGGATCAGTGCTCTCTCGGGCGTCCAGGGTGACAGGCATTCCCGGGGCCGCAGTGACGAGAATGGCATCGCGGCTTCGATCTCCGTTTATGGTTACAGTAGGCGGATGATTGGCATCTTTGAAATTCGGGTTGTGGCTCCAGTCGAGGCGGGCAGCGAAGTCGTGTTGGTAGCCCTCCCGCCAACGCCAGATCGTGGCGTGGTTGCTGGTGTGCCACTTTCCGTCCACGCCTTTGACTTCGTCCATCGTATTGGTCCAGATGGGTCGGGTTTCGGGTTCGTGGTAGTAGCGTTTTGGGGGAGCGGTATAGAGCTCGTAGCGCCCCCCCCAACCGCCCCAGTCCGGATGCTCTGGTTCGTTCAGCCCGTTGCGTAAAGCCCAGAAGAAGGATGGGGTGTCGCCCTCCATGAGATACGTTGTGCGCGGATACATCGCGCCCAGAGGGCCATGATCCTTCCGGATGTGCAGGTCGAGCCATGGATTGTCCACGAGGGTGAAGTCGGGACCCTCGAACCGCCCATGAAACCTGTCACCCGAAATGCCTACCCAAGTGGCGTAGTGGTAGGATCCACCCTGGCCTTCCTCATGGCCGGGACTGACAATATAGAAGAGCCCGGGAAAGGTATTGCGCATCCAAGGTCCGGCATCGTCCTGATCAGAAATAGTGTAGACCCTCAGCTTGCGGATGAACGCTTCGGCCTCTGGTTTGCTGCGAGTCTGCGCTACCTTCCAGAGGGCCTGCGCGAGACAGTTGGCGCCACCCCAGACAGAGATGTAGACTGGCCGGTCGTCTTCCCTGTCCACGACTCTGATAATATGCTCGGAGCCTGGAGAGTCGTGTTCTTTCCCGACCCCCTGCATTCCAAATCTCGGGACACCCGTCTTTACAGACTTCCGAAGATGATCCGCCTCCGGCCAGCCCTCGGAATGCACCATCAAGTTGTTGCGGACCTGGCGGTAGGCCTCGATACGTTCGAGGATCTTCTCGGGAGCAGTCTTGTTGCGAAGCCAGCAGGAGGTCGTAGCAATGAGGCCCTCAATATCGAACTCGTTTGCGTAGCAGAGAAGGCGAACCATGGACTGCTCGTCATCGGGTTCATTGGTTATATCGGTGAGAACAATCAGGCGGGGTTTGGCAATTGCTCCTGAGAAGAGGAAAAAAGAGGTGAGGAGGAGAGTCGCCTTCCGGATCATGGAGGTATCGAGAACGAGATTGGCTTGAGGATCGAGAGGAATTTCGCATTCATCTGGAATGTTCCGGAGGTGAATCTTGTTTGCGAACCGCCTTCATGTTGCAATCTCATCCCGGAAGCATGATTGACTTTGATCACGCGATTGAGGAGGGGGCGCTTGCCTTGGTGGGCGAATTTGAAGCCCTTAGAGAGGTTAACGACTACGCCTTGGTCGTCCTCGCAATGAACCTCGATTGCTGGGTAAGGATGGAGCCGGAAGAGCCACGATTCTTTCTCTATGCAGACCCTGCCTTCAAGGTGGCGATCGCCGAGGAGTTCCGGTTCTACCGGGAAGAGCAGCAGCTGCCATCAGAGCAGTCTGCAGCGATTTCTTTTCACCGGTCCGGAGTGGAGCTCTTCCTCCTCTGGGTGGCCCTCCTGATGGTCACCTTCATGGGCCAGACAGAGGCCACGGTGGCGAAGTATTGCAATTCCAGCCAAGGTGTTTTTGGGGCTGGAGAATGGTATCGCTCCTTTACCGCGCTGTTCCTGCACGCCGATGGAGGGCATCTAATTGGGAATATATTGATCGGTGGAATTTTTTGCGTGTTTGTAGCTAGGACGTTTGGGCCTGTCCGTGGGTGGGCCTCCATCCTTGCCAGTGGAACTCTGGGGAACCTGGCGACCTCCTGGTTGCATTTTCCCGAGGGCTTCAAATCTCTCGGAGCTTCTACAGCAACCTTTGGCGCACTTGGCTTATTAGTCGGCAGCAGTGCTCTTCGGGCCTGCCGTGCTAGATCAGTTCGCAAGGTTGGAGGATTTGCAATTCCTTTCATCGCCGGGGCCATCCTCCTTGGGTGGTTTGGCGCTGGCGGAGGAGACGTTTCGTCCAGGGTAGACGTAGTCGCGCACGTGATGGGATTTGCCTCGGGAGCCCTGATCGGAGCGGTGTTATCCCGGGATGCGTCCGCAGCACGAAATGACGAGGGAGATCACGCCTAAATTCCGGCGACTTCCCAGCCCTTTCGGTATTGCTGGTGGAGAAGATTGTCCGCCTCCTTGCTGTTGTTGAACCGTAGGGCCTTGGCGTTCCACTCAAGTTTAGTGCCGGGCACCTGAGAAGCCACACAGCCCAGAAGGACGGTCTCACAGAGCGGGCCAGCATAGTCGAAGCTGGAGCTGGGCGTCCCTTCTCCCCTGATGGCATCGACCCATTGCTTGTAGTGATCGGCAGAGGGCAAAACCTGGAAGTCGATCCCCTTGAATTTCTTCTCCGGGTAGAGCGAGGGGAGTTTGCCTGAACCGTGGGGACAGACTACAACGCCCTGTTCCCCGACAAACATGCTGCCATTGGCGGGGAGCGTTGTTCCGGCGGGTAAATCGCATTCCGAGGGGTCAGGAAGGTTTCCTCCGTCATGCCAAGTCACCTTGATAGTCTTGCCGGCGGTCCGCTCTGTTCCCGGGAATTCGTAGTGAATACGCTCCGATTTCGGGAAGGTTTCTTTGGTTGGGTCGGGGCCCTCATAGAGCACGGTTTCCGGTGCGCTTAGGCCCAAGGCCCAGTAAATTGGGTCAATAATATGACAGCCCATGTCCCCGAGGGCTCCGGTTCCGAAGTCATACCAGCCCCGCCACTTGAAGGGATGGTAGACGCCGGGAGCAAAGGGGCGCTTGGGAGCGACTCCGAGCCAAAGATCCCACTGCAAGTCGTCGGGTGCAGCGGCGGAAGCGCCGGGGCGCTTGATTCCCTGAGGCCAGATGGGCCGGTTGGACCAGGCATGAGCGCACTTGATCTTACCGATCATGCCTTTCTGCACGAGATTGACCAGAGTCCGGTAGCTGGTGCCACTGTGGTGCTGATTGCCCATCTGAGTGGCGACCCCGGCCCGAGCAGCTGCGGCCGTAACCTTGCGAGACTCGTAAACGGTTCGGGTCAGGGGTTTCTGAGTATAGCATCCGAGGCCCTGCTGGAGGGCGGTCATGGTAATCGGGGCGTGCATATGGTCAGGGGTCGAGACGGTGACCCCATCGAGAGTTTTTTCTTTCTCCAGCATGACCCGCCAGTCGGTGTAGCGCCGGGCCTGCGGCCATTTGCTGGCTGCTGCGGAAAATCCACCACGTTTGCCCCCCTTGACTTGTTCCACATCGCAAAACGCGACAATGTTTCCATGTTTCGCAGCGCCGTTGGAATCGACCCAGCCCTTGCCCCCAACGCCTACTGCGGCAAGGTTGGGCACCTCGTTTGGAGATTCCTTGCCATAGGCGGAACCCGTAACCAGGGAGGCTGCGGATGCGGAGGTCAGGCCTCCAAGAAACGTGCGGCGCGCCATTTTGCTCATAAGTTGCGTTGTATCCGGTTCCATCTTTTTGGCAAGTGTACGCATTTGAACCGCATTCTGCCCGGAGGACTTGGTCCGGTTATTACGACTGGGACGGGGGGCCGGAGGCCTCCGGCGGGCGATATTGAGTCTCTCCGAGACTGCCTCAACGAGGTCGCTCGCATGTCGGATGATGAACGCAGGGCTCTGTCGGAACGCGCCCGCCGGGTTGCTTATCAATTTGATCGTGATCGGGAGGTTCAGCGCGGCGTATTCTTAGTAGGAAATTTATGACAAGGAGGCCCCGGAAACGCCTTTAGCCTTTGTGTGAGTCCTACGACCGGGTTACCCCGAACTCGAAAATATTGCGGAGATTGGGCAAATAGCCCGCGAGTCTACATTACAAGCTCAGACCAACTAAATTTATGAAGACTATCACACCCTCAGTTTTAGCATTGTTGCTGTTTGGAGGAGGAATTTCCCTCGTCAAAGCAGATCATCACGGGAATAAGTCTGGCGAGGAGCATCAACGGGCCAAGAAGGTCGACACACCCCTTCGTGGTGAGAAGAGAATCAGGGCTGCGGTGCAGGAAGGTAAGCTTTCAAAGGAAGAGGCCCGCAAACGGCTTGAGGGAATGCGGAAGGCTCAGGGGGCTGAGAAGCCGGGTGGCCGGACGCTCAGTGCTGAGGAATATCGTCGCGGTGAGGCGATGATCAAGGAGGCCGTCGAGGCGGGAAAAGTTACCAAGGAAGCAGCAGAAAAGCGGCTTGCGCAAATGCGCCGGATGGTCGGAGGCAAGGAAGCCGGGAGGGGGGAGCAGGATGCCGATACACCTTTGCGTGGTGAGAGGAAAATCAGAGACGCGGTAGCGGAAGGTAAGATCTCCAAGGAAGAGGCACGGAAGCGAATTGAAGGAATGCGTAAAGCGAATCCTGAGAAGAGGGCGCCGGAAGGAGGAGGACTTCGCATCGAGGACTACCGCCGGGGTGAGGCTCGGATCAAGGAAGCCGTCAAGGCGGGTAAAATTTCCAGAGAAGACGCAGAGAAGCGTCTGGGCGAGATGCGTAAGGCCGTCCGCGGGAAGGGAGAAGCGAAGAGACCCGAGGGTGAGGGCAAAAAGAACGACGGTGCCGCCAAGTTCCGTGCCATGGAAGAGGAGATCTGGGGAGCGGTTAAGGAGGGCAAGATGTCGAAGCAGGACGGCATGGCAAAACTTGAAGAGCTGAAGAAAAAAATGTTTGGGCCAGGAGAGAAGCAGGGTCGAGGAGACCAGGGGAAGAATGAGCGAGGAGGAAAGTTCCGGGCCATGGAGGAAGAAATCTGGGCAGCGGTTAAGGAGGGCAAGATGTCGAAGCGGGATGGCATGGCAAAACTTGAAGAGCTAAAGAAAAAAATGTTTGGAGGGAATGGAAAGCAGGGTCCTTCTGCGAAAAAGCGACCGGGTGGAGAAGGGGAAGACCTAAGACGCGCTATGGAGGCTCTGAAACGTGAGAACGCGGAACTTCGGAAGCGCCTCGGAAAGGGCCGCTAGAGCCGGCATTTTGATGGCAGGCAGGGCGTGGGCTTTTTACGGATGTTTGCGGAACTGATTGCTTCCTGCCGTTAATCACCCAGAATTAGGGCTGCCCATCATGAGAATTCTGGTCCCAGCATGTGTGTTCCTCCTGGGGAGCTGTTTCGCTACTGGGGCGCCGGCGAAGGTGGGGCATCCTTCCTTCCTGAGCCCCCACTCCAAGCCGGTTGCACTCAACGGGCACTACGTGTTTGTTGCTAATACCCCCGCCGACACGGTTGACGTGATTGATCGGAGGACCCGTAAGATTGTGAGGCGGATTTCCGTGGGAGTTGATCCAGTTGGATTAGCCCTCCGTCCGGATGGGCTTGAGCTATGGGTTTCGAACCACGTGTCGGATACTGTGAGCGTAATTGATCTCGCTAAGGAGAGCGCTACGCGGTTTCACGTCATAGCTACTATCCAGGAGATTGACGGACGGACGAGGGGAACACGGTTTGACGAGCCCGTTGGCGTAGCCTTCGCCAGCAACGAAAAGGCATACGTGGCCCTTTCCTCAGAGAACAGGATCGCGGTGGTCAATACGCGAACCCGAAAGGTAGAGAAGCGGTTGAGAATCACGGGGCAGGACCCAAGAGCCATTATGGTAAAGAACGGACTACTCTACGTTATTCCGTTTGAATCGAACAACAAGACCCAGCTCTCCGGGGGCTATAAGATTGACGATGACCTGGTGACCTTCAATGCGCACGAGCACTCGATCGCCAACAACAACGTGCTCTCCCTCGGGCATGTAACTGATATCGTCAAGCACCCACGTGTTCCAGACCGCGATCTTTATATCTTTGATACCAGGACCGACCGCCTTATCAGGACCGTGGATACTCTTGGAACGCTGCTCTATGGCCTGGCAGTGAATTCGAAGGGAGATGTGTTCATTGCCCAGACCGATGCTCGGAACGACATCAATGGTCGGGCAGGGACAGGAAAGCATGGGCTTGCGGAGCTGGGGAATCGGGCCTTCCTCAATCAGGTCACAAAGGTTCCCGCAGGGGAAAAGGCCAAGCCCGAATTCTATGATTTGGAGCCTCGACCGCCCAAGCATCCAAAGCGGGGCGAGGCTCTGGCCACCCCCTATGGCATTCAGGTGAGCGCGGATGATGCCACTTTGGTGGTGAGCGCAGCGGGATCCGACATCGTATGTGTCGTCAATGCGGCTACTGGCTCCGTTCTGGGACGGGTTAAGGTTGACTCCGTGCCCCGCGGTATTGCTCTTGTTGAGGATGAAAAAGGCTCCCCGACCGGGGCGTGGGTGCTCAACGCGGTTGCGAATACGGTCTCGGTGCTGGACCTCAGCAATTTGTCCGATCCGAAGGTGAAGGCGAGTATCGTTCTCGAAGATCCCACTCATCCGGAATTCAAGATGGGAAGAATGGCTTTCAACAAAGCTTCCGCTTCCACAACGGCGACGTTCTCCTGTGCCAGTTGTCATCCGGATGGCCACACCGACCAGCTTCTCTGGGTGCTGAAGACTCCGGTTGTCACCGGGGGGAATCAGATCATGCCGCGTTCCACGATGCCAGTGCGGGGCTTACGGGATACGGCGCCCTTCCATTGGGACGGTATTCCCGGGGATCCCTATGGAGGAAACAACAGTGCAAATATACGGAGTCATGAGGCTCCTAACAGCGATCCCGCAAAACCAGAGAGTGCGACTCGGCACGTCATTGACGGCAGTCTTGCGACAACAATGTTGATGGTAGGAACGAGCACCGAGAACGACGAGGGCAAACCTGGGCTTCTGTCGGCAAAGGAGAGGGACAATATGGCAAAGTTCCTTCTCAACATTACTTACCCACCTGCGCAGCGACGGGCTTTCGATAACAAGCTTACCGAGAGAGCAGAAGAAGGCTTCAGGCAATTCCACATCGTAGGTAACAAGGAATCGAAAGGGATGAATGTTTGTGGGGATTGCCACCGGATGCCCTTTCTGGTCAGCACCAACACGCCCGGGACGGGGATGGATGCTCCTACCTGGAGGGGCGCCTATGACCGTTTTTTGATTCTGCCGCAGGGCCGGTTGAATATTATTGATTTCGATTTTTATCGGCGAGTTGCCGAGGCAGGGAATTCCGAGCGGGCGATCTGGCAATTCTCATGGCAGGGACGCGAAGAGTTTGACCCGGTCTGGGAGATGGTTACCGAAGGGAGCACTGGGTTTTCTGGGTCGTTCGCAAGGCAGGTAACTCTGAACCGGGCGACCGCGGGTGAAAAGTTGACCCTCGAGCTGATAGAAGCCTTGGAAACCTCTGCCCGGGAGGAGGGGATTATTTTACAGTGTGATGGAGTGGAAACCCGGGAAGGGAAAGGTCATCCGGTTATCTTGCAATTTGATGGCACTAGCTATGCCACTACTGGTGAGCAACGCAGAGCTATTAACCGGGAACGACTGTTGGAAGCGGCCGCCGCGGGAACCTTCGTCGGAACGTTTACCGGGCGACATGGAGCCAATGATGACTACGACCATCCGCAGCCGGCTCTCTGGACACGGGGCTCCCTCCATGCTCAGGTCGGAAGACAGCGCTTTCCGAGACTGAATGATAAGCAGAAGACGATGGTTCTGGGTGCCCGGCATGTCAGGGATGGAGCGGTGGTTGTGGTAAACGGGAGGAGGGTGTCCGCAACTGTAAAGAACCTCAGAACGGACCGGATCTCGATTGAGCTTGAGACCCTCCCGGCTCCGGGAATGCACTTTCTTCAAGTCCAGAACCCCAGTGGTCTTTTCAGCAATGACTTTATCTTCCATACCGGAAGGGATGAGGCGGCGCCTCGCGAGGCTCGCTCCACGAATGACCCCTCTGGATTACGGGACAGATTAGCGGAGGCGATTGAACGTGGCGATATCGCGGCTGTCCGACGCTCAATTCGGGCTGGAGCGCCTACTAATGCCCGTCGTTATGGGGATGGAGGCATGACGCCACTCTCTACTGCGGTCTTCCATGGCCGGATGGACATCGCAAAGTTCCTCGTGAAGGAGCACAAAGTCAGCGTTTCCTATCACAATCGTGATGGGAATACTCCCCTGCATCTGGCTGCGTTTCTATGCAGAGAAGACATGATTGAATTCCTTCTGGCAAACGGAGCATCGCTCACTAAGAAGAACCAGCGGGAGGAGGTTGCGGTTGACACCGTTGCCGGTGCGTGGAGCAGTGGACTGCGCCAGTTCTATGAGGGGGTTATCGGTGGGTCCAACCTCGATCTTGACGTTAGATTGATTCAAAAGCAGAGGCCTAAGATCGCCGGGATGTTGCGCGAGAGAGCCTCCGGGAAGAGGCGCTAGCCGGTGAGCGTTACCGGAGTCAGTTAAAGAGGCATCGACCTTGGGCGCGATGTGGGGTTCACTGTGCTGAAGACACCATTTTTTTTGTTATGAAAGCATACTCGTTTCTCCTGCCGCTGGTCCTTCTTCTGTCCCTGGCCCATGGTGCTGATGAGACGGCGCCTGCCCGGACTGGTCAGGGTGCCGGGATCTACGAAACGGTTCCCGGGTGGCCCAACTATCCGGAGGGCAAGAGGCTGGGGAACCTCCATGGCGATCTTGCCGCTGACAGCAAGGGAAACGTCTACATTGCGACTGGCAGCACGATCCAGGTGATTGGGCCGGATGGCAATTACCGTGGGGATATTAGAACCAAGGGAGGAAAGGTGTTCAAGGGGGTCCATGGAATGAAAGTGCGACGTATGGCCGGAGAGGAAATACTGCTGCTGGCGATGCCGCGGATTAAGCGAGTGGTTGCGGTCAAACCGGACGGAACCGTTGTCTGGCAGATTATCGGTCCTCCGGAGGTTCCCGGGATGTATAAAAGCAGGGGAGAATATAATCCCACGGACATGGATGTCAGTCCGGATGGAAGGGTCATCATCGTGGACGGCTACGGGAAGTCGCTTGTGCACCTCTACGATAAGGATCGGAACTACGTGAAAAGCTTTGGAGGAAAGGGCAAGGAAGAGGGAAAGTTCGACGTCTGTCATAATATTCTGGTCGATTCCCGAGGGGAGAAACCGACCCTGCTGATCAGTGACCGCCAGAACAACCGGTTGCAGCACTACGACCTAGAAGGAAATTTTATCAGGACCATCGATGACCAGCTGGGTCGGCCCTGTGCCGCAGACATCCACGGGGATGTTCTTGCAGTAGGCGAGCTGGATGGGCGGATTTCTCTTTATGGTAAGGACTTCAAACTGATTTCCCGACTTGGGGATGAACGGAAGGATCGGCGGAAAGCGAGTAACCAGATTTCTCCGGAGCACTGGCATGAGGGAGATCTAGTCGCGGTACATGGCTGCACCTTCGATGTGAATGGTGCTCTTTACGCGCAGGAGTGGAATGTCCATGGGCGCATTACCAAATACGTAAGAGTAAAGGCTCCATAGAGGGCTCTGCTCAGGGCCTTGCGATCAGCAGAGCCTCCTTATAGCCCGGCAGGCGCGGATTGTTTGCGCCCCCGCAGGGTTTCCTCCAGGTTTTCCGCTGGAACTTCCTGGAGGACGTTCGGAGGGATTTTGTTGGCAGCAAACCGCACAGCGACGAGGTATTCACCCTTTTCCTGTCCAGTGCATAGAAGAATGGAGTGGCCGTTTTCAGTATGCCAAAGGTGTGAGCCCAGAAGTTGTCCGCCGGTGAGATCCTCCGCTGGAGGGTAGCCGGTGGCCTGCACAGGAGAGCCATGACTACTCGTCAGACTGGAGACGAGACCCTGCCACTGCTTCCGAAGGCCTTTTGCGTATTCAACAGAGGATGCACTCTTTCCTCGAAGGGTAACTTCCCGCAGCTCATCGTCGTCGCTCCATTCAAAGAATAACTGGTATTCTTCCCCGGCAACGGAGGTGTGGTAAATTCCGTTCAACCCAGTGCGTCCGATAAGCTGTTCGTCGAGGGTCTTGCTGACCACTGGACTATCGCGGAGCTTTTTTTCCACCGCTGCACGACCGTCGCCGTAGGCGAGAGTATCAAAGCAATCACCTGTAATTCTCGCCTCTGGTTTGGCTTGGTTCCGTTTCAGGTATTGCCTTACCCAATCCCGGTCAGAGGAATGCAGATTGTTAAGAGCGACTGTCACGGTTTTGCGGTCGGGCTTTCGCAAAAGCACACTGGATCCATCGGATGAGATGAATTCCGCTCGAAAGCTCTGATTTCCATTCGCGCTGCGCCATGAGCGGCTCTCGGCATGAAGGAGCACCCCTCCCAGTAGAATCATTTGTAGGGTGGTGAGGGCAGTGATCCGAGTCATCGAAAAAGAGTCCTTTTGGGAAAGCCTGGGAGTTAGCAATCGCAGGGAAAGCCTGCAGCAGTCCGGGATGGGATCACGGTAAGGGTGCCGTCCAAGCGCTTAACGACGAGGTGTCGCGGAGCAGGATCGGTCCCGGAAAGCGCTGAATCCTCTGCTCCGGAATAACACTCTCGGCAGATGCCAGCGAATGAGTGTGGCTGAGTTGCCCGCTTTTCAGGTTAAAGCGGTAGGCCAACGGGACATTGTCTCCTTCCTGGACGATCTTGATGATTTCGTGTGGGCCATTACGGGCAAGAACCCCGGCCTTGTTATGGGGCATCTCCGGGTCCCCCGGTTTGACGATAAAACGTTTCCTCTCAAGTTCGGCAACGACAACCGGTTTGCCCATGATGAGACGATCGTTCTCGAGGGAGAGGGTAGAAAGGTCGAAGTGGGAATGGGGGCCGAGCTCAAAGCGATAGTCCGGGTTGTCAAAGTGGCGAACCACCAGCTGGTCTCCTTCGTGAACCATGAAATAGGGTTCTTTCATGTGGAGGATGCTACCGTTCGTCCGTATCCGGATCGCAGGACTTCCGTCCAGTTTGTAGCGAAAGACGTTGAGGGGCTGGTTTGGACTGGAGCGACTCTCGAAGACAATAGATTTGTCTGTGGCATAGACCTGATCCACCCGGGTCTCGTTGACCATGAATCCTTCCCCTACCGGATTGCCCCAGTTTTTGCCATCGTTGCTCACATGAAGTTCGTATTCTCTGATCAACCCGTTGTTGTTTACGATCACGGCCGGAAGATAACGGAGGGCGCTGATCAGCCGTTCCTTCTTCATATCGATGACAACCGAGTGGGGGTGGGGAGGGATCGCTCCGATCCATTGTGAGTGCCACCAGGTGACCGGGTCGTCATCAATCACACATTGTGGTCGCGTGTCGTATCGTGCCTTTGTCTCGGAGTTTGAGGCAGTGGCAGACCAACCCTCATGGGGAAGATTTTCACCATCTCCTCCCGCAATCTGTAGCTCGGCAATCGATGCCCACCCGCGGCCGTTAATCTCAGAAAGGGCAGTAAAGCGCACATAACGCGCATTGATGGGATTGATTTTTACCTCGTAGTAGCCGCCTGCAATGGGCTTGGCGTTGCGCGCATCGGTAGATGTCTTGGCTGCGATCTTGCGATTACTCAGGGTGGAACCGGTCGGAGGGTCTATTACCACGTGGCTGGCAGAGCGGAGCCTGGAGACGAAGAAAATATGAGCCTTGGTTCCATCGAAGGTCACTCGCATCTGAAATCCGGTGCCGAAGTTGCGCTCCCACGCCCGTGTCCCCGTACGGAGGTCTACGGCGAGAACGCGGCCGATAGCATCATGGAAGATCTGGGTATCACCGCAGTTAAGGGTCGAGGTGACCGGTGCGTTGATTGCGTGCTCCCAGAGCGTTCTGCCAGTCGCCGCGTCGAAGGCAACAAGGCGATTGGTCAGTCCCGGAGCATTTCCAGCGGAATAGTCGATGGTCAGAAGAGTATTACCGATAATATGAACCTGCGGATTCGTTCCATCAATGAACCGTTGCCACACAATACGGCCAGGCCCTGCCGGCTCCACCCGTTCAAGAATGCCCCTCGAAAAAACATAAACGCTTCCGGCCAGAGGAGACCCGGGTGGGGGAAGAGAAATCTGCGGATTGTAACGGGGCAGGGACCAGGATCGCGAGAACGGTGAGGCAGATGACTGGGCCTCGTCATTCATAGATCTATTCAAAGGCGTGCCGGTCTGTTGGAACGCTGTCTCGGCGGGCTTGTCGGTAAGAAGAAAAAGAGTGCTTCCATCGATCGTGAATGCCCGGGGTTTCTCATCAACCAGCTCCCAAGGCCGGCTTCCCATCGTGCGCCCGGTGGGGGCATCGATTCGATGTAGGCCATCGAGTTGAGCAAGATAAACCGAATCGTTAAGGAGGGTAAGACGTCCAATAGTATGGGCGGCTGGGCGGTACCAGCGTGCTTCACCGGTATCGAGATCGAGCCCCGCTAGGATGGACCGCCCACGAATGATGAGCAGGTTTTCCACTGTGCCAATTATCTGCACCCCGAGGACAAGGGTATTCTCCCACAGGAGACGGCCTGTTTTTCGATCAAGGGCAAATATACCCCTCGCATCCTTTGGCATGCAGATCACCTTTTCTTCGGTGAGGAGTGGAGCCGATCCATGGTTCAGGACGGTTCGATCATTCGGGGTAACAGGGTCGTAATGGTAGATCCAGTCGGTGCGCCCATCTCGAATGTCGGAGCGAGCTATCAGCCCACTGTTGGAGTTACTGAAAACCGCTCCCTCGGAGATGGTTACGCTGTTTCCATAAATAGCGAAAGCCGGCTGGCTCCGCTCGAGGCTGGCAGTGAGATCAGACTCGCGCCCTGCGCTGGCGATCGGAGCTCTCCAGCGGGTGGCGCCTCCGGATGGATCGAGGCAAACTAGATTGAGCTCTCTACCCCGGCCTTGATTGACGTCGACTGGAGAGCTCCATTCAAGGTGGTAGAGAAGACCATTTTCTGGAACGGGATCTCCCAGGGGAACATTTAGAAGGCGTTGAGGATCCTTTTGGACCTCCCCGGTGGACCACTGGGCTGTTCCGCTCGAGCGATCGATAGCAGCGATTCCCCGTGGGGGCTCGCTACTGAAGCCCCAGCGGGTGTAGAATCTTCCGTTAGAAAGCCGGGGCCTGAAGAAGCCGGGATGATTGGTATCCGGGGTTTTGGTCTCGGTTAGGGAGTGAGGCGGAAAACTGCTCCATAGTGGCGCCTCGGCATCTTTGGTGTCGAAAAGAGCGAGCATGTCCCGGCCGCTGACCAGAAGGGCTCCCTCCGAAGTTGTCAGGTCCATCTTGCTGGAGGTTCGGCTGTTCCAGGCTGCCCTAGGGGGGATGCGGATGATTCGTTGGACGAGTTCGAGGAGAGGCGTTTCTGGTGAAGGAGGAGATTGTTTCGGAGGGGTGGCTTGATTGGCAAGGAGCTGTCGGCAGATCTCGATTGCCGTGGTCGGCTTGCCCAGCCAGGACAACTCGCGGTCGGGATCTTCATCTCCAAGAAGTTCTGAGGCGGTCTGCGGGGACTCGATTTGATTTCGAGCCGTCCAGATTCCAACCTGCGATGCATCCTTCGTTTCTGCGTCTAGGGCATGGCTCAGGAGGTCCTGGAAACTACGCAACGCAGATTGCGCATGGCCGCCAAACAAATCTCGGTTGGCAAGGTCACGCAGATTCTCCTGGGACGAGGGGGACCATGGGTAACGGCGAAACTGGTAAAGGATTTCTGTATCAGTCGGGGTATCACGGTAGTCTTCCAGCTCGTAGCGTTCCTCCTGAACCTTGCGCAAGTTCATCAGATTTTCCGTGGGCTGACTCAAAAGATGCAAGTCGAGGGCGCGAACCGGATCGGTGAGGCCGGATTTGTCCCGCCACGGTACAATCTGGGGTACGGTCAGGGCCTTGGCAGCCAGACGGTCGATAAGGGGGGCCACGATTCGGGCTGAACGAGTAGCGACGGTGTCCCATTCCAGATCCGGATCGTCTGGTTCCATATGGGGTAAAGGACTCCCATCGAAGAGAGGCTGGATGGCAAGCGGTAGAGATTCCTTAATCGAGGCCCACTGCTCGTCGAATTCCTTCCAGAGTTTTCTGATCTCCGGATCGGGATGGTTAAGATCCATCTCATTTTTGAGCTTGTTGAAAAGAGGTCTCGTTTGGGCTGAATTCAGGCGTCGGTAAACCTGTGCCTGCAGAATCCGCCAGAAGAGATCGTGGGAGTTTTCTGCGGCGTATCGGTCGATCAATTCCTGAGCTTCGAAAAGTCTGCGATGGTGAAGGTGGTGTTCGAGAAGAATAGAAGCGGCATGCTTCACTGATTGATGATTAGCTGAAACGATACCGATCTTTTCGAGCGAACAGAGTTCACGAGCGGCCCTCTCGGCTGCCGGGTTTTCCGAAAAAGGAACATTGGGTTGTTCGGCTCGAAGCTTCGCGTCACTGCGGCGTGACTGCTTCAGGATCTCGTCGAGGGTATTCAGCGTCACCTCCATCTTGCTGGCGTTTTGAGCGATTACCTGATTCAGGTAGAGGTGCCCGGTTTCGATATGGCCGGCCTGGTACGCTTCTGCAGCAAGTTTACGCAACTCCCCATCTTCACGGGCTGCCGCCAAGGCAGCGAATGCAAGCCCGAACCAGACGAGGGCCATCGATATGCCAGAAGTCATCCCGGCAACTCCACGCGTGGAAGGCACCGGAGTCAACTTCAGAAGGAAACAAGGAAGGAACACGACGAGATGAGGGTGGTCAGGAGGCTGCACCAGTCCTTCCGGAAACAGCAGTCCTCCACCCTCTCTTAGCCCTCAAACCAGTGATTCCAGTCCCCTCTGTAGCGGTGCTGGATAAACTGCTCGGCCTCAGCGCAGTTCGTGGCCTTCATGGCTCGATAATCCCAGTCCAGTTTCTGGCCGGCGCGGAAGGCGACATTACCAAGGAGAAC
>JAQWTV010000141.1 GCA_029242545.1 Roseibacillus sp. | reverse complement strand
CCGCTCCAACAGCTATCTCAACGAGGTCATTGACGATCGGGAAGGAATTCCAATCACCCTTTCTCTTCTTTTCATGGAGCTTGCCCGGCTGGTTGGAGTGGAGATGCATGGCCTGGCCCTCCCCGGCCACTTCGCCATCTGCTATGAGTCCGATGGAAAGCGCATCATCATCGACTCGTTCGACGGAGGAACAGTCATGGAGCTAGAAACAGCAGACACGATCCTCTCCGAAGCGGGAATGCGGATAGATTCTTCCCGCATGGAAACCGCGACGCCCCCGGAAATCATCTGCCGGATGCTTCGAAATCTTCAGACTATCGCAATAGAGGAGAAGGAATTTTCGGATGCAGTCGACTATGTCGATATTGTTGTTCGTCTCCGACCGGGCTCGGCTCAGGACCGACTTAATCGCGCCCTGCTTAGCCTGCAGATAGATCGACCGGAAAGAGCAAAGGCTGATTTACAGTGGATTCTTGATAACAAACCCGAGGGAATCCATCTTGGGCGGATCAGAGAGCTCATGGAACGCCTTGAGTAAGGCCTAGTTCCGGGAATTTCACCAGCGACCATCTCAATATCTCCTTCCAGATCTGCACGGAAACTTTTCATTTCACTTCGCTTGCGGCAAACTCACCACGTGTCGCCCGATGAGCATCCCGAAACCATTCCTGACCCCCTCGGCCCGGATCAGCTTGCAGAGTTAACTGCGAGCAAGCGCCTTGAGATATACAGGCGATATTTGAAGGATGAAAATGCCCGCATCCGCAATATTCATAACCAGGGAGGTGGAGGATGTGAGGTCGCAGCTTCCCATTCAGCAGTCATTGACACTCTCCTGCAATCCCTCTTTCAGACCGCTACTTACCAAAGGCCTTCTCCCTGCACTCTCAGTCTTATGGCCAATGGAGGATACGGCCGGGGCCTCCTGAATCCCTCTTCAGATATCGACCTCCTGTTCCTTCTCCCCCAACCCTCTCACAGGCTGGATAAAAGCGACCGGGATCTCGTAGAGGGCATTCTTTACCCCTTGTTCGATCTTGGATTCAAAGTAGGGCACGCCTCCCGCTCCATCAACGAGTGCATTACCGAAGCGAGGCGAGATCCTATCACCCGAACATCCCTCTTCGACCATCGTAGACTCTGTGGTAATCTCGATCTTTCTGAGGAGTTCAGCCAGAAGTTCAGGCAGGAATGCATCATCAAAGACCGCCTTCGGTTTTTTGAAGAGCGAAAGAGCGACATCGAATCCCGCTACCACAAGTTCTCGTCCACTGTTTTTCTTCAGGAACCCAACTTAAAGGAAAGCCCCGGATGTATGCGGGACTTTCACAACCTGCTCTGGATCTCTGACGCTCTCTTTAATACTCGCGATCTTGATGAACTCCAACGCCGTGGCACGCTAAGTGAAAACGCCTGTAGTGAGCTCAAGGAAGGCTTCGACTTTCTTCATAGGCTCCGTAATTGTCTTCACTACCACACAGGAAAAGGCACTGATATCCTTACTCTCCGATTTCAGGGGATCATTACTGAAGATTTTCACTATCGCCATAAGACCAAGCTCCGCAGGATTGAGGCCTTGATGCGTGACTATTACCTCCACGCCAGGGACATTCACCAGCACACAGCTAGCGTCTTCGAAATTGCGGAGATCGAGACCCCCGTCCTCCGCCCCTTCCGACGCCACTTTCGGATACCCTTTATGCGGGGGTCTGCCAGCAAAACAATTGATGGCTTTATCGCCGAAAGCGGTCGTCTCTCGGCAACATGCGAAGAGGTTTTCAGCCAAGATCCGAGCCGACTTCTTCGCCTGTTTCTGCATTGCCAGAAACACCACCTTAGGCCCTCTCCTGCACTGCGTAAGCTGATCAAATCTAACTGGCACAGGATTGACAGGAGTTTCAATTACAACGAAGAAAATCGGAAAACATTCCGGACAATCCTGGAAAGCAAAGGTCAAGTAGCGCGCACTCTTCGCTTAATGCACCGATGCGGAGTTCTTGGACGTTATTTCCCTGAATTCGGTGCACTCGAGTGTCTCGTACAACACGAATTTTTTCACCGCTATACCGCGGATGAGCACACGCTGCAATGTGTCGACCAACTCGACGCTCTTATTGAGTCCGATGACCCTGCGGGGGCGCGGTATCGCCAAATTCTGATTGATATTGAAGACCCTTACGCCCTCTACCTTGCCGTTCTCCTTCACGACTCTGGCCGAGCCGAAAATGTTCGCGAACATATCGACGGATCTCAGATTCTCGCTAACAAGGTTTGTAAGCGACTTCAAATTAGCCACGGCCGGCGCCAGTTAATAATGTTTCTTGTCGACCACCATCTCACTCTCTGGCGCTTTGCGACCAAGCGCAATATTGATGACCCCGACGTAGTCGCAGAGTTTGCCGGCCTCATGAAAAACCGTAGATTCATGGACGCCCTTCTCCTTTTCACCTACGCCGACTCCAACGGCACCAGTGAAGAATCCTGGGGATCATGGAAGGAATCTCTCATCGTTCAACTCCACAGGTCTGCGAGCATCGTTCTTGAACGCGGATATGGAACCTACGATGCCGAGTTTCGCGGAAAGTTGGAAAATCTGAATAAGAAGATCAGCAAGGACCTGCACGAACGCTATGCGGGCATTATCGATCAGCACTTCGAGGGGATGCCCAAGCGCTACTTCCGCTATCGCGACGCTCTAAGTGTGGGAACTCATATCCGTGCGATCTGGCAATATCTAGATCGGAGAAAGAGACGACCCAACACTCCCTTCGAGGCTGCCGTTCAGTGGATCGAATATCCCGAACAAGGCTATACCGAGTTAACCGTCGCGACCGAAGATCGAAACCTCCTTCTCGAAAAGATTTGCTGCGCACTTGCGGCTCATGAAATCAATATTCTTTCGGCCGATATTTACACTCGACCAGACGGAGTTGCCCTTGACATTTTCAGGGTCAGCACGGGTGACATGGAGGCTGTCGAGAACACCTACCGGCAGGTAAGTGTAGTGGTAACTCTCTATGAGCTAAATAATGAGGACACATACGACCCCAGCGGCTATCTCAGGGTAAAGGAGAACTTTCTTCGTGATTCCAATGATGATGCCATCCCGTTTCCGGTTCGGGCTTACATCGACAATGAAAGCGACCTCCGGTTTACCGTGATAGAAATTCAGGCGATTGACCGCATCGCTCTCCTGCATAACCTCCTACACACCATAAACCGGCACGGGCTCGACACAATTCACGCACGAATTGCCACGGAGAAAGGCGCTGCTTTGGACACCTTCTACGTTCAGACTACTGATCAAAAGTCGAAGCTTAGTGAACCTACTCGAATCAAAGCACTGCAAGAGGCTCTTCAGGAAGTGATCCTGACTGTCCGGGGAGGCGAGGGAGGGCACCACTCCGGAAAGACCCCCAGCAAGATTCAGGATTCTTGATTCCGGAGATCAATCGAAATTACCGCTGCTTTGTGGGGTCTGGCACTACCAGCCTCTCACTCACTGAAGTCACCAGCGCTCCAGACTCAACCCATTGATTGTAGAGATTCCAACCCTGCCCCATCAGAGTCTCAGTTTGACCAAAGCGATCCTGACTACCAAGAACGACACAAATAAGACGCCGAGGCGTGAGCCTGCTTGCTCCATCTGGTAACTTTTCAACAATCGGTTGCAATTCTGAACTCGTTGCAAGGCACTGCCCGGCAGCCCTGGTCAAACCAGTCTTAATTCCATTGATCTGCATTCGCCCGAGGAGTCTGTTGGTATTTTGAACACGGAAAGCCTTAGTTACTTCCCCGTGTCGGAAAGAGAGCGCGCGACTCTTTTGCTTAACAAAAAACGCAAATCCAGGATTTCGCATGGCATAAATACAAAGCCGGGCCATATCGGTCGCTGTTGAGTATCCTTTACTTCGCTGCACGTAGAGTCCATGAGGGGTTGAAAACCGTGTGCGTCTCATCCCCAATGCGCCGGCAAGGGTATTCATTTCCGCTACAAAAAACTTTACTGGATCACCCGTATCTCCCCGAGCCTGTTGCAGAGCGAACCCCACGTGGTGCGCAATGGATTGAGCCGCCGAGTTATCCGAACCCATCAACGCCGAATAAAGCGCATTCCGGAGGGATATCCTATCGCCCGGAGACAACCCCATGGGATTGGACCCGCCCAGGCTGGCAACTGATGGTGGAACCAATATCTCAACTCCAAGATCGGTCCCTGTCGCTTTGGCCCAATCGAGCGCAACGATTCCGGTTGCTACCTTGGTCAAGCTGGCAACCGGTCGTTTTTGCTCAGAGCCCTCTGCAAGAAGAATTCTTCCTGAGTTGGCTTCAACGACAAAATAAGACTCTCTGGCTATCAATGGTAGAATACTACCCGGAGACAACAAAATGGCGGTGACGACACCAGCTCGCAAACAATTTAGCACAGGGAAAATACGCGGATTTCCCAGAAAACATAGCCCCTTACGCAGGGGAACGACAACTCCGAAATCCTCTCCATCCGAGGACTTGGGCATTTGCCTTGCCGGGAGAGTCAAGCCCGGATAAGCTCCGAGGAGCGGAAATCCCTTCGACGCGCATGCTTGCCCCTCGAGAACAAGGCGGCAGCCAAAACGGCTCAGCCATGACACCAGACTGGATATCCGTATCAGCCACCCAGCTAAATAAGTGGCTAACAACCTCTCAGGCCAAGAGGCCTCAACATGCGGGAACGCGAACAGCAACACGCCGAGCAAGCGGATTCCTGACTCTATCTAACCTCAACGAGAAGCAGTCGACTCATCGAATGACATCAGAGTCACCAGCGCTTCAAATCCAGTTTGAGCACCTTGAGAGTCCGCAAAACGCCATAGAGGCGTTCATCGTGTCCCCGCGCGAACCTGAAACAAAACAAGAACCATGTCCGATTCGTCCAATAACGCGCGGCGATCAGAATCCGGAGGAGGCTCCGGAGACCGCAACCGCAATCGTAACCGCAACCGCAACCATAACCGCAACCATAACCGCAACCGGCCCCGTGATGGCGGCTCGGGGAGGAGCCCTCAGTCCGGGGGACGCCGCTCTGGCGGTCCCCGACCACGCAAGGGACCAAAACGTGTTCCTCTAACCTGGTGGCAGAAGCTCCTGAAAGCTATTGGCCTTCGTAAGGAAACCGTTCGACCTCCCCGAAAACGTGGAGGTGGAAATCACTCCGGCGAAGATAAACGGGGACCCCGTAAGGCTCCAAAATCGGGGACTCGTGTAGCAAAGACCTCGAGTTCCCCCCGTGGGGCTCCGGCTTCCACCCCTGTTGAATCCAACAGGCTTTATCTCGGCAATCTTTCTTACGATGCAGCCGAATATGAACTTGAAGAGCTCTTCAAGGGCGTCGGCGCAGTACGAGGCATTGAGATTGTTTATAACCGGAACACCCACAAGTCCAAGGGCTATGGGTTTATCGAGATGGCAACCATCGAAGAGGCAAAAAGAGCTGTCGAAGTCCTCCACGATCAACCCTTCATGGGGCGCAAAATGATCGTCAGTGGAGCCAAGTCACAAGGCGAGTCTGATTCCGATACCGAGTAGACCTTTCCTAAGCAACATTCATCCCCATGAACCATGGTTCATGGGGATTTTGTGTAGCATGGCTTAGCACCTTCGCAGCGAGAAATACCGTGCCTTCCATCATGCGAGGAACCCCGTGAAAGATTCTTCACAACCACTTTATATTTGTGGCCCCACCGCATCTGGGAAGTCATCTCATGCCCTTACCCTAGCCCGCGAACTTGATGGAGAAATCGTGAATGGAGACGCCCTCCAGCTCTATCGAGGCATCGAAACCATCACTGCCTCGCCCAGCAAGGAGGACCGCCTTCTAGTTACCCACCATCTCTACGGAGTTGCGGACCCCTCTGAGGTCCTGAATGCCGCCCAATATCGGGCAATGGCTCTCCCTATCCTTGAAAGCATTAGCGCAAGGGGGAAACTCCCGATCGTCGTGGGCGGCTCCGGACTCTATCTTAAGTTTCTCACCCACGGGCCAGACGATATGCCTGCGACCGATCCGGGTCTCCGCTCCCAACTTGAGGCGCTCTCGCTCGAGGAACTGAATGCGCGCCTGCTCGAAATCGATCCGGTCACTGCAGCCAAAATTGATCGGCACAATCCTCGCTACGTCCAGCGCGCGCTGGAAATAAGCCTGTCCAGCGGCAATCCGGTATCATCTCAAAGATCCTCATTTCAAATCTCACACGATGCCCTTCGCGGTCTTTTGCTTTCTTGGGATCCGGCGGACCTCGACCACCGTATTCGCAGGCGGACCTCCGAGATGCTTGGACTTAATGCTCAAGACGAGCTGACTGCCCTTTCCTCTCCGGGACCGGCCGTATCCCGGGCTATTGGAGTCCCACAAATCCAGCGGCTTCTTGACGGCTCGATAGACAGAGCCACATGCGAAGAGGAGATCGTGATCGCCACCCGCCAATACGCTAAGCGCCAGCGCACGTGGTTCCGGCGGGAAGAGTGGTTGACCCCCATCCCGGGAAACTGCTCATCTCACGAAATCGTCACCGCCGCCCGTAAACTGCTGGCTGACTGAGGGCTAAAAATTTCCATGTCGGTTTGTTCGTATTGATTCCGGGCGCCAAATTTGTGTAGTTCCCGGCAACCTTGTTCTCCCCATGCCTAAAGTTCCCGCCTTTCACATATTCCCTTCCGCCAAAGCTGCCTCAACGGCACTGGCAGATGAAATATCCCAGCTCATCCGCTCCCGAGAAGCCGAGGAACGCCCCACTGTTCTGGGGCTGGCGACCGGAAACACCCCCATTCAACTCTATGCAGAGCTGGTTCGACTTCACGAGGAAGGCCTATCCTTCCGCAACGTGGTCACCTTCAATCTCGACGAATACATTGGCGTCAGCAGAGAAAACCCTGAGAGCTACTGGCAGTTCATGCACTCTCATCTTTTTAATCGTATCGATATTGTTCCCGAAAATATTCACATCCCTGAATCCACGGTGTTGAGTGAGAATCTCGAAAGTTACTGCTCATCCTACGAGGACCAGATTACAGAAGCAGGAGGGATTGACCTACAAGTTCTAGGCATTGGAAGAAATGGTCATATTGGATTTAACGAACCCGGAGCAAGCCCGGAAGTTGCTACGCACGCCACGGAGCTGAACTCGGTCACCATTGATGACGCCGCTCAGGCCTTTGGCGGAGCTACGCAGGTTCCTCGCCGAGCTATCACCATGGGAGTGAAAACGATACTCGGAGCCCGGCGTATCACCCTGCTCGCCTTTGGAACCGGCAAAGCGGGCATTGTAGAGCGCGCACTAAACCCGGGAATCACAGCCGAGGTCCCGGCCACCTACCTTCAATCCCACCACGACACCACATTCTTCCTCGATCAGGAAGCAGGCGCGCAGCTTTAACTGAAAAGAGCTCTGGCTTCTGTCAAATCTAAGACAAACTACCGCCCCGGCGGCGGCTAGCCACAGCCGCATCCTCCCTCACTGCAACAACCGCCCTGATCGGCGAGATCTTCTTCAGCCGGCACTCGGCCCAGTTCGAGCGTGATTCCAACATATTTACCGATAGCCGCCTGGACGGATTGCAGATTCTGCTGAGCGTCCATAAATTCTCGCGCAACAGAATTGCTCATCAATGCCTCACGGGCAGCCTCAAAGTCCTCAACCTCTCCAGCACTCAGTTCTAGGCCGGACTGCTGCTTTTGACCGAGCTCTTGGCTGCGTTCCTGCACACTCTGAAACTGCAACTTGGCAGCATCATCCTCCATGAACCGCTCGACCTTTCCCATGAGCGATTGATACTCCGGATCACCAGCAATCGCCGCACAGAGCTCTTTGGTCTTACCTATCACGGCTGAATCTTCCGCCAACATTGTCATGCCAGCAACTTACGCTCATTTTTTTCTTCAAGCAATGCACGATCACCGCCCTCTTCTCTTTTTTAGAATTCTAACCCCCATTCAGCAACCAGCTGAAAAAAGACTGAACCCCTCATATGGGCATTACCGCTCCGTTCTGGACTCAGAATAACGGCCCCACGGCTTCCTCAGCTAAAACCCAAATTTCTGCTCTCCAAAAGTCTTAGTTTAAACGTGAATACGATCCTCATTGTAGGAGCTGGCGGGGTTAGCAGTGTCACCGCCCACAAGTGCGCACAACTCCCTCAAGTCTTTCACAAGATTCATCTTGCTTCCCGCACTCTGTCTAAATGCCACCTCGTAGCGGCATCAGTCCGGCAAAGAACGGGACGAGAAATTTCCACCCATCACCTCGATGCTGATAATCTGGACGAGTCGATTCTTCTTCTACGCACACTACGCCCGGACCTCCTTCTCAATCTGGCTCTGCCATACCAGAACCTTACCCTGATGGAGGCCTGTCTCGCCACCGGAACAAGCTATCTTGACACTGCAAATTATGAACCACGCGAAATCGCGCGATTTGAATATAAATGGCAATGGCAATACCACGAGCGATTCAGAAAGCAAAATCTCTGCGCGCTTCTAGGTTCGGGTTTTGATCCAGGGGTAACGAATGTCTTCACTTCCTTTGCCGCGAAGCATTATTTCGACGAGATCGTTGAACTGGATATTGTCGATGTGAATGGAGGAGAAAACACCGAATCCTTTGCCACAAATTTCAATTCAGAAATTAACATCCGAGAAGTCTCTGCTGTATGTCGACACTGGGAAAATGGTCAGTTTGTGGAGTCCCCGTCCTTTTCTACTCATCGCACCTTTTCCTGCCCGGAAGGAATAGGTGATTTTGAAATTTACCGCATGTACCATGAGGAGCTTGAGTCTCTCACCGAGGCATATCCCTCACTCCGCAGAGCGCAGTTCTGGATGTCCTTTTCACCAACCTACCTGCGAAATCTGAAGGTCCTTAGCAACGTGGGGATGACCGGCATCCAACCGGTTGACTATCGTGAAAAATCAGTCGTTCCTCTACAATTTCTCAAATCCCTTCTACCAGATCCCGGCAGTCTCGGGGAATCAACAACCGGAAAAACCTGTATTGGATGTATCATACGCGGAACAAAGGAGGAAGAACACCGAACCATTTACATCTACAACTCATGCTCTCATGAAAGCTCCTTCGCGGAAACAGGATCTCAAGCAGTCTCATACACCACTGGCATACCCGCCATGATCGGAGCCAAGCTGATGCTGCAGGGCCGATGGTTCGAAGCCGGGGTATGGAATATGGAGCACTTTGATCCAGATCCTTTCATGGAGGACCTGAATACTCTCGGACTCCCTTGGTCGATCGAGGAGCACGATCCTTTCCTCAAGGCAAATCGCCCCTGAATAATTAACTGCCATCTCAAGCTCGAAAATGCCGCAGGCACCATCTAAACATCTATCGTGAGACCGTCTACCCCGGCCTATCTCATTGATCTCGCTGTGATCAGGCAGAACTGCGAAGTTCTCTCCGAAATCAAGGCCAGAACAGGCTGCCGGATCATTCAGGCGCTAAAGGCTTTTGCTCTTCCAGGAGCATTCCCGGTGTTGCGTGATCATCTCGATGGGTGCTGCGCATCAGGACTGTGGGAAGCCAGACTCGCCCGAGAATTCTTCGGTGAAACAGTCGTCACTTGCGGCCCTGTCTACCGCGACACAGACACTGATCTTTTCGATCTAAGTTCTCACATTATATTTAACTCTCTCTCACACTGGTATCGGTGGCGTGACTACGCCCTCAACCATCCCCGCTACCAACAGGACTACATCTCCTATGGACTAAGGCTCAACCCGCAATGCTCGACCGGCTCAACCCCGATCTATGACCCATGCCGTCACGGCTCTCGTCTGGGCACTCTTCCCAGCAGCTTGCAAAACGCAGATCTTGAGGGACTTAGCGGGTGCCACTTCCACTCCCTTTGCGACCAGAACAGCGATGCTCTTGCCTTGACCCTCGAAGCCCTCGACCTCCACTTTGGCGATCTTCTGCGGCTACCGCAAATCCGGTGGCTCAATATGGGGGGTGGCCACGCCCTGACTCGCGTCCAGTATGACCAAAAACTACTCATCGACCTCATTAAGCAATCCCAAGATCACTATAATCTGGAGGAGGTCTGGCTCGAACCCGGTGAAGCTCCAGTCCTCAATGCCGGAGCTCTCCACTCGAGCGTTCTTGATATATTCCAGAGTGGAAAAGAGACTATTGCAATTCTCGACGTCTCTGCCACGGCCCATATGCCAGACGTTCTTGAGATGCCATACCGCCCCGATCTGACCCTTGACGGAAGTCCCCCTCTTGACCGGGGCGCTCATCGATATCTTCTCGGAGGAAGCACTTGTCTCGCAGGAGACATAATTGGCTCCTATTATTTCCATCGACCATTGAGAGTCGGAGACCGCCTGATTTTTGAAGACATGGCTCAGTACACAATGGTCAAAACCACCTACTTCAATGGCATTCAGCACCCTTCCATTACCTTGCGAGATGAAAACGGAAAAGATGAGACGATTCGATCATTTGATTACGAGGATTTTAAACAGAGGCTGATGTGACCATCTCCCCTCCACGCGTCCCTTACCTCGAATCCTCCGCAGAACCAATCAGCGGGATGCCAGCCCTTCTCGGTGTCCCCTTCGAGGGAACGGCCTGCTTCCGTAAGGGGGCGGAGCGGGGACCCGATTCAATCAGGGAGGTGTCCGATTGCCTTGAAACCTATTCTCCCTCACTCGATCGCGATCTCAGCTGGCGTCCTTTCAGTGACTTGGGAAATCTCAATTTGGCCGGAGAGGATGCTGAAAAAGTCAACACTCTCGTCAAGGAAGCCTGCCGCCACCTTCTTTCCATGGAGCTGATTCCTCTCCTGCTGGGAGGAGAGCACTCCTTTACTCCAGGAGCGGTAGCCGCAGTCCTCGAGGGGCATCCGAACCTGTCCGTCGTTCAATTGGACGCTCACGCAGACCTGAGGAATGAATGGACTAACACAAAATGGAGCCACGCCTGCTGCATGCGGCGTATCCGGGAAATGATCCCACCCTCGCGTATCCTCCAGTGCGGCATTCGCTCAGGCAGCTCCGATGAGTTCGATGATCTGCGAAAGTCTGGCTGCCTCGTTCCTCCTGAAGCATCCTCGCTTGGAGATGCGTTGAAAAAAGTAGAAAGATCACCCCTTTATATCACCCTCGATCTTGACCTCCTGGACCCTGCTGATTTACCGGGAACTGGAACTCCGGAGCCGGGCGGCATCAGCTGGAAGGAGCTGGAGGAGTTGCTTGCGGTAATACCCTGGCACAGGGTCGTTGCCTGTGATGTGGTTGAATTAGCTCCCGATCTTGATCCAACTGGCCGCTCATCGATCCTCGCAGCTAAGATTATCCGAGAGATCCTCCTGTCCCTCCCCTCACCTCCAAAACTCTGAAACGAGGTTGTGACCCATTCTCAGGAGATACTGAGTGCCACCGCATTCGCCGCCGCATAATTCTTGGCATGAGTGAGACTGATTTTGATCTGCTCGACTCCATGCTGATCGCAGAAATCCAGCCCATCACCACTCAGAACCATCTCTGGCTCTCCTGACTCCCTGCGAACGACTTCCATATCCCCCCACGAAAGCAACTCTCCGATTCCTGTTCCAAGGGCCTTGGATGTAGCTTCTTTGGCAGACCAGCGCGCAGCAAAATGGACGGCAGGTCGATTCTGTTTCAGGCAGTAGTCCCGCTCATCCTCGGTGAAAATCCGAGCAAGAAAGCGGTCACCAAAGGCCTCAATTGCCTGCTCAACGCGCTCAATTTCGATGACGTCGATACCAATCCCGAAGATCTTCATTACTACACCGTGTATCGCGCCATTATTTCTGCCATTTCCCGCACCGCCTGCTCCATTCCCGTCATAATAGCTCGTGAAACAATGCTATGCCCAATGTTCAGCTCTACCAGATGGGGAATCTCAAAAAGCTCTTCAATATTGGTATAGTTAATCCCGTGCCCGGCATTAACACCCAATCCCAGCTGGCTGCCGATTCGTGCAGCCCCTGTCAACCTTGCAAGTTCTTCCCGTCTTACGACCCCTTCAGAATTAGCAAAAGATCCCGTATGCAGCTCAACCATATCAGCTCCAATATCCCGTGACGCTCTGACCTGCTCTTCCGCCGGATCGATAAACATGCTCACCTTGCTTCCTCCATCCTTCAGAGCTCCGACCGTTGAAAGTAAAGTCTCCTTCTGCCCAGATACGTCAAGTCCTCCCTCAGTGGTAATCTCCTGCCTGTTCTCTGGAACCAGACAGATGAATTCAGGGCGCAGTCTCTGAGCCATGGCGACCATCTCAGCCGTGCTGGCCATCTCAAAGTTAATAGGCAGGCCGCAGGCGTCTTTGACTCGAAACACATCTGCCTCTTGCACATGCCGCCTGTCTCCCCGCACATGCATCGTTATCGAATCCGCCCCTCCCCTCTTCGCCGCCATCGCGGACATCACGATGTCAGGCTCTGCATTTTTCGATTCCAGCATAGTGGCATAACGGGCCTGCCTGAGGGTCGCCACGTGATCAATATTAACTCCTAGCTTCAGCATTTTAAGGCCAGATATAAAACCTCCTGAACTGGTGCACCCCGGCAACTTGTAATTCAATGACGGAAGTGACGGTGTCCTGTAAAGACCATTGAAAGCCCTGCTTGGTTGGCCGCCGCGATTACCTCTTCGTCTCTTACCGATCCTCCTGGTTGGATACAGGCCGTTGCCCCTGCCTGAATAGCCGCCTCAAGGCCATCAGCAAAGGGGAACATAGCGTCTGAAGCAATGACACTGCCTTTGAGCGACAACCCAGACTCCTCGGCCTTCCACACTGCAATCCGCGAGGAGTCGATTCGACTCATCTGCCCTGCCCCAATTCCGATCGTACTATCAGTGGTAGCAAAAACAATGGCGTTGGACTTCACGTGCTTGACCACTCTCCATCCGAAACGCATCGCCTGAATCTCCTCCTTGGTCGGCGGGCGCTCAGTCACAACCTTCTCCTCCAAATTCTCGAGACCCATCACCGTATGATCACGGTCCATCACCATTAACCCACCGGGTGCAGACCGAATAAGAGGCTCCTTCTTTGCCTGTTTGTAGGCCTCGTTAATCTTCATCAGCCTGAGGTTTTTCTTTTTCTGCAGGATCGCCCGCGCTTCCGGCTCAAACTCAGGAGCGATAATGACATCCGTGAAAATCTCACTTATCACCCGAGCCAGACTCTCGGTCAGGGGACGGTTACACACAATCACCCCCCCAAAGGGCGCCTGACGGTCCGTCTCGAAGGCTTTCTGCCAGGCAACTCTCAAATCCTCGTCGTCCTGGCCCACTCCGCACGGGTTGGTATGCTTGAGTATCGCCACCGTTGGCCGGCGAAAATCCATGATCAGATCAGCTGCCGCTTCAATATCGAGGATATTGGTATAACTGAGCTCCTTCCCTTGCAGCTTGGTGAAATGATCACTGAAAGAGCCATACAGGCGAGCCTTCTGGTGAGGATTGTCTCCGTAACGTAACTCTCGCTCGAGTGGTATCGTGGTCGAGAAACAGGCAGCCGTGCTCTCATCGCACTTCCCAAGATAATTCGCGATGGCGATATCGTAATCTGAAGTACGCTTGAAAACCTTTACCGCAAGCTCCTCCCGTAACCGGAGACTTGTGTCTCCATCATGACTGCGCATCTCCTCTATGACCGCGGTATAATCACCGGGATCGGTCACCACCGTTACCGAGGCGGAGTTCTTGGCCGCGCTTCGCAACATTGAAGGCCCTCCGATATCAATGTTTTCAATTGCCTCTCCGATGGTAACGCCATCCTTTGCAACCGTTTCCTCAAACGGGTAAAGATTAACTACTACAAGATCGATAGGCTTGATCTCGTTTTCTGCTGCCTGCCGTCTGTGCTCTTCGGAATCTCTCTTGTGGAGCAGGCCTCCGTGCACTTTCGGATGCAGAGTCTTGACCCTACCTTCGAATAACTCAGGGGCCTGCGTATAATCAGAAACATCAATTACCGGTAAACCGGCGTCTCGCAGGGCCTTAGCCGTTCCTCCTGTTGAAAGAAGCTCGACACCGAACTCCTCGTGAAGTGCTCGTGCAAAGCCTTCCAACCCTGCCTTGTCTGAAACCGATAAGAGCGCACGCTGAATTGCCATTTGACCGGTGCCTAGCTCTCCATACCGACAACCGCAAGCGCATTATCCCATCTTCTGTCCTCAAGAATCTCAGCGAGAGGCCCCTCAGCCCATATTCCCACCTGTTTCTGCTCCTCAGCCCTTGCTTTGGCCTCCTCCCTCAAGCCTCTCGTATTAAGCGTCAAGTGCCTAAATGACCGGGTAACAACCCTCTCGAGAGGCGGAGGCCCCACCCCTGAAACCCCCACTGACTTTGCCCACCTCAATTTAGCCACCCCTAGGATAACAAGACCGTTTATTTTTCACAAAGGACCATCCAATCCCAGGGAGGAGCTCCTTTCAACCACCCGGGTGGATTCTCTATTTCCTCGGACCATCTGTATTCCACTTTTCTGATTTTTCGGACCCCCAGTCCCTGCTCTGACAAGCTCGTGATCAGCTCTTCTCTCATCCAGTATTTCGTTGGCGTTCCCCCAACCCGAACGATTCCATCGGAGAACGATAGAACCTCCTCTCTCAGCATCCGCTCGGCCTCACTCCCACCAAGTCCACCCGGAGCCCCTGCTCGCTCCCTGATCATCCGGAGCGTGTGATAAACGTGAAATACCGATTCCAATGCTGGGACAACAATAACCGCCACTCCCTTTTTTTTCATTGCCGAGCTTAAGGTCTTCAGCATTCCCGAGCGCTTATCGCGATCGGGATCAATCAGTGCATTAATGCAACAGACCACCTCCACTGTGAACGGCAACCTCCGACCTCTGCTTAGATCATGGCTCACGAACCTTATCTTTCTACTACTGCAGCGGCGACGCGCCTGATTCAGTAACTCCTCAGCATAATCAACGGCTATCACTTGATTGAAATACTTTGAAAGGAGAGGGAGCAGGCTCCCGGGACCACAACCCAGATCAGCCACGCTTACGGCCTTTTCCCCAAGGCTATTCAATTCCTCGCTCAGGGCTCCTTCAAGGTCTTCCCGGGAAATTTCTAACAAGTCCTCTTCATAACTGTCAGCAAGTGAGTCCCAGTATTCACGATCCACACCTCATCCAAGGGTAAAACAAGCATGAGGACGACCAGGAACTTCAGTTGTTGGGAGATCCTATCCCAAGACAATCCGTTTTTCGTACGTGGTCTCACGGCAGGAACATGTTACCTGAAGGCAACTTCTCCTCCGTAGTGTTCGAGCTTCTTGCCACCGACTCTTCCACCAAGGCCCGATACGGCCGTCTTACCACTGCTCATGGCACAGTTGAGACCCCCATATTCATGCCCGTAGGTACTCAGGGATCCGTTAAGACCCTTCACCCTGACGAACTTAAGCTTCTGGGCTCGGAAATCATTCTCGGCAATACCTATCACCTCTGGCTCAGACCTGGACAGGAGACGATCCGTGAACTCGGAGGACTTCATCGCTTCACCAGCTGGGATCGCCCTATTCTCACCGACTCGGGAGGATTCCAAGTCTGGTCCCTCGCCAAGACGCGCAAGATCACCGAGGAGGGGGTTCAGTTTCAAAACCACCTCGATGGCTCTCCCGCCCTGCTTACCCCTGAAAAAAGCATGGAGATTCAAGCCACCCTCGGTTCTGACATCGCGATGGTCTTTGATGAGTGCCCGCCCTACCCGTGCGAGCGTTCCTATGCTGAGGAATCCACGGCCCTCACCACCCGATGGGCTGAAAGATGCCGGATCTGGCATGCTGATTATTCCCCTGACTTCTTTCCCGACGCCCCCACAAATACGAATGGGGACGAGAATTCTCTTCCTTCCGCGAGGCGACAACTCTGCTTTGGGATTGTCCAGGGCTCTTCCTACCAGGACTTACGAGCCGCCTCTGCAAGAGACTTGGCCATGCTGGATTTCGACGGCTATGCCGTTGGGGGAGTCTCTGTCGGCGAACCAGAGGAGGAAATGTTTCGTGCCGTCGAGCACAGCGAGCCTTTCCTCCCACCGGAGAAGCCCCGTTACGCGATGGGACTCGGCACTCCTCCCCAAATGCTTGAAATGATCGCCCGGGGAGTGGACATGTTCGACTGTGTACACCCAACCCGATCGGCCCGACACGGCCTCGCATTCACAAACGATGGACCCATTCATATAAAGAATGCCCGGTTCGAGCGCGACAAGTCACCTCTGACCGAAGATTGCCACCCTCATCTTGCTGACTTTTCCCGCGCTTACCTGCGCCATCTCTTCAAGGCGGGAGAAATGCTGGCTTTACGGTTGCTTTCTTTTCACAATCTTGATTTTTACCTCCGCCTCGTGCGTAATGCACGAAAGGCTATCAGCGAGGGTCAATTTGAGGAATTTCGTTCCTCTTTCTGCGAACGCTACAACCACAAAAGAACATGAACTGTTATTCTACCATCGCCGCTGCTCCGCCTCAGACACCTGGTGGCCAAAGTAAAAATCCTCTCGGAAGCATGTGGGTGATGCTCATTCTGATGTTTGTGATCATGTATTTTCTGATCATCCGGCCTCAGAGCAAACAGCGGAAGGAGCAGGCAGCGAGAGTGGCCTCTCTGTCAAAAGGAGACAAGATCATCTCAATCGGTGGCATGCACGGCACGGTTCATCACATTTCAAAAACCACAGTGACCGTGAAACTCTCCGAGAACGTCTTTGTCCCTTTTGAAAAGGATGCGATCCGGTCCGTGACCAAGGTTGGAAATTCCTCGAAGCAGGATAGCTCTGAGGAACAGGAAGACGCGGGGGAACAGTCCTAGACTTTGCCCACTCGTCTCTCACTCGATGCCACAAGCCTCTTCATTGGCCGGATCTCTCGTTGCATTGGGCTGCATCATATTGACGTGCTGTAAGCCAAAGGAGGAACTGAATTACGAGGCCATCCTCTCGCTCCCTCCCGACGATCAGACGACCTCCCCATCGGCTCTTGTCGAAGAGCTCACCACACGCGCCGAATTGCTCGGCCTACCAGCAAGAGTCCGCGCAGCGGAAAGATCTGCCCGTCTTCTCGAAGTTCAGCTCTACGGGACGGATCGAGACGACGCCTTGTCCCGTCTCGACCGCCTGTGCGTGAGTGGCAAAATCAGCATCAGAGCCATCCACGACCGTAGTGCCTACATCACTGATATCGCCTCCAAGGATCCCTCTCAGCTCCCTTCAGACCACCAAATTCTTCTCTATGACGCCCAAGGCAAAGGAGGCGCAAACGGACAAAAATTAGCCGTCTCAAGGGCTGAGATCCTCAATAATTCGCATGTTGAGAGCGCCCTCGCAACCCGGGACGGTGACAATATGGTGCATATATCACTCAATATAAGTGGTTTGCGAAGGATAAGGTCCGCAACTGAAAAAATGCAAAAAGGCCGCTCCCGACTTGCCATCATCTACGATGAACGGATTATCAGCGCCCCGGTGGTCGCTGAAGAATTGTGGACTCCAGTAACACTCGAGGGGTTCAACTCCTTCGAGCACGCTGAAAGTCTGGCCACCTCACTCAACAAGCCCCTTTCCTCCAACCTCCTGATCGAATCACTCATACCACTTGTGCCTCAGGCCAAGTAAGCTTAGCGGCCTCTAACCCCACCGCCTTTAACCAATGCAACCTACGATCGTTTTTCTCTCCGGCCTGTTCATTCTGGCTCTCCTTTTCTGGTACCTCGCCAGTGATGATATCAGTCGCAAGCGCAAGGTAGGAACCGTTCTTATCCTCGGCATTATCGTGATGTGCGGATGGTCCCTGTCCCCACGGACGGAAACATCGGAGTTCCGCGCAGGCGACATCACTGAGATGGCTGATGGAACCGGCTACCAACTTTCTGTCACGGCAATTCTCGCCAAGGATGCAAAAGGGGAAGAGCTTGAGATGGAGCAGGACACTCTCGAGATAAGGGTTCGAAGTCTGGAGGCAAAAATAGGCGGTCAGGAAGATGGCGTTACCTACTCCTCTTCCCTGCCAAACCTTATCACGATCACCATGCCGGGATTCTCCAAGGAGGATGCCGAGAAGCTCGCTTCCCAGGTCGAACAGTCAGACCCAGTAGCCTCTCTGAAACCCGGTATCGACCTTGCAGGCGGAGCTTCATTCACCCTTCAGGTCCAGCCTAAGGTCCTTGAGGACTCGGAAGAAGCCAGCGATGAGGATGCAGACGCCTTCCGCGTCAGCGCGGATTCCATTCAGCAGGCGATCAAAACACTCCGGGGTCGACTGAACCCGGACGGCACCAAGGACATGCTCATCCAGCCTCAGGGACAGGACATGATCATTATCGAGATGCCCGGGGTCTCGGAAGAAGAGGCTGCATGGGTACGCGAAATCATCCAGAAGCAGTCCGTCCTCGAGCTACGTGCGGTGCATCCAAATAATAACACGATGGCCGCACGGGTTGCTGCCAAGGAGACTGTCGCTCCAGGATACAAGCTCTTTACCTATACCGATACCGATGACCGGGGAGAGCCCCGCACCGAACAGCTCCTGCTCGAGAATCGGAATAAAATCGAGGGGAAACATGTCAAGAGAGCCTCTCCCGATCTTGCCACATCTGGTGTCGTGCAGGTCACTCTTACCAATGCTGGTGCAACTCTGATGCGGAATCTTACCGCTCCCATGCGCAAGGGCGTGGACCGGCTTGCTGTAGTTCTTGATGGAGAAGTGGACAGCGCCCCCGTGGTGCAGGCCGTCCTCGACAAGAATTTCATCATTCAAGGTGTCGGGGATGCAGAGGAATGCCGCAACCTTTCCGCCACCTTGATGAATCCTCTCGAGAATCCACTCAAGATTCTGAAGGAGTCCACCGTCACTGCGCGTCTTGGCGCCGCCACTGTCAGTCAGGGCATCCTGGCCGGCATCGCAGGCATCTCCCTCACGATTCTCTTCCTTGGGATTTACTATCGTTTCGCAGGGATTATCGCCTTTATCGGACTCACCGTAAACGTCCTCATTCTCTTTGGTGCCATGGCGATGTTTAAATTCACCTTCACCCTGCCCGGCATCGCAGGCATCATCCTCACTATCGGTGTCGCAGTAGACGCTAACGTACTCATCTACGAGCGTCTCCGTGAAGAGCGCGCTGCTGGAAAATCCCTGTTTGCGGCAATCCAGGCTGCCTACGAGAAAGCATTCACTGCCATTTTTGATGCCAATATCACCACACTGATTACCGCCATCATTCTCTTCTGGCGGGCCTCAGGAACAGTCAAGGGATTCGCAATAACCCTTACGATTGGAATTCTTGCCTCCATGTTTGCGGCCCTCGTGGTCACCCGGGTGGCCTTCTGGTGGACCTCACGAAACTCTGAGAAGAGCTCCCGTGACGATAGCCGTAAGTTGAAATTTATGAGCAGCCTGGTCCCGCGTCAGACTATGAACTTCATGGGGATGCGCAAAGCAGCCTTCGCCATTTCCATCACCTTCCTTGCAGGAAGCCTGTTCATGGTGGGAGTGAAACGTGAAAACTCTCTTGGCATCGATTTTGCCGGTGGCGCGCTGATACAGTTTCAGACCCAGCAGGATATCGTGCCGGAGTCCGATGCAACTGCCGCACTTGCGG
>JAQWTV010000138.1 GCA_029242545.1 Roseibacillus sp. | reverse complement strand
AGTCTATCTGTAATACCCACCGCCTCCAGAAAAACCCGGCAAGCCTGCAGCCCTAATTCTTCCCAGCTGCAGCCTCTTCTCTCTTCTTCTCAAGGGAGGCCTCCCGAAGAGTTTTGAACCGGTGGGAGATCTCAACCGCCTTTTCCCGGTCTCCCTCGTCATAATCCCAGAATTCCTGCACGATTTTCTCGCACGCAGGATAGTGGGAGCCGTCATCGCCAACTTCCTGGCGCAACCGGGCCAGCTGCTCCTTCAGCTGCTCTCGCACTTGGGAATAAGCCGGGTCGTCGTACACGTTGTTAAGCTCTGAGGGGTCGCTGGTCAGGTCGTAGAGCTCCCACGCGGGCGGCGTCTGGTTCTTCCCCTCATAGTCCGCCCCATAGAAATAAATCAGCTTGTGAGTCCTTGTGCGGATAGCCATTTCCCCCGGGTTGTCATGGTGCGCCATGTGCATCCAGTAGCGGTAGTAGGCCGCCTTCTTCCAATTCGTAGGCTCCTTGCCAGTCTCGCAGATCGACTTGAAGGACCGCCCCTGCATGGAACTGGGACGGGCGATTCCCGCGAAGTCCAGCATGAGGGCAGGATAGTCCACGTTTTCCACGATGGCATTACTGCGCATGCCACCCGGGATGCTTCTGGGGTAGCGAACGATGAACGGCATGCGCATGGAAGGGTCATAGGCCCAGCGCTTGTCCTGGTAGTCGTTTTCCCCGAGCCAGAAGCCCTGGTCCCCCGTGTAGATGATAACCGTATTATCGTAGAGCCCTTCCTCCTTAAGGTAGTCAAAGAGCCGCTTAAGATTGTCATCTACGCCTTTCACGCAGCGGAGGTATTTACGGAGGTAGGCTTGGTAGGCAAGGCGGGTGGTCTCGCGCTCAGACAATCTCGCCACATCATAGTCGGAGGGAAACTCTTCCGGAAACCGCTCCTTCAGGTCGACGGCGTAGGAACGACGCGGGTTACGCTTCCCGATACTTGTCCCGATGTGCGTCATAAGCTCATCGTTATGCCCCCGGGTGGCAATGGAGCCAAAAGACTTGGGAACATCATGGAGCGTGGGAGGCTCAGGGATGGATACGTCTCTGAGGTAGGACTGGTATCGGGGCGCATTCTCAAAGTAGTCGTGCGGAGCCTTGTACTGGTGACAGACAAAGAAGGGCTTATCGGGATCGCGTTTGTTCTTGAACCAGTCGAGGGCTGAGTCAGTGATGGCATCGGATGAGTGCTGGTCCTCGTGAGTGACGGTGTTCTGCGGCCATTTCCTGGGGCCCTGAATGCGGAACATGGTGTCGAAGTATTTTCCTTGGCCCGGGAGGACCTTGTAATAGTCGAAATTCGGTTCCTTCTTAAGGTGCCACTTCCCGATCATGGCCGTTTGATAACCAGCCTCACGAAAGAGGATCGGCAGAACCTGCTTGTCGGGCGGAATGTTTCCCCGGAGGTCGAACACCCCGTTCACGTGTGGATACTGTCCTGTGATAATACAGGCCCGGCTCGGCGTACAGATGGCATTCGTGCAGAAGGCGTTGTCAAATGTCATTCCTTCGGCAGCAAGGGTGTCGATGGTCGGAGTGGGATTGAGAGCCTTGAGCACTGTAGCATAAGCCCCCACCGCCTGAGCGGTGTGATCATCCGACATGATGAAAAGAATATTGGGCCTCTGAGCCGCTACCCGCCCGATATGGACAGCGAGAGCGAGAACTGTGAGGATTAGGATACTCTTGGTCATGGATCTTTTCTCGGTCGGAAATAAAAGGAGAAGGCAGAGAGTCCAGCTTTACTCCCTACGAAAACAACTTACGAGCTTGTGTGCTCAAGCTGATCCCGGGGGAAAGGTGGCTTCGCTTGCCGATATTATTCGAATATCGGATTCCAGCAACCTGATGAAACTTCTGCGCACCAAGTTGCTACCCACCCGGGGATTGTCCAATCGCGTCTATTCGGTTTCCACCGGATTACCGGTCCAGCATAAGCCCCATCATTCCCTGACCTTCCCCCTGCTGGGGGGTATTCCAAGGCATTGAGCTAGCTGCATTCCCGCTGGGACCTACCGCCCTTGGGCCGTTGTCCACTCCACAACTACAGAGGAGGCCACTGGCAAGCGCTACGGATGCAAGAAAGAGTATTCTCATGCTGGAGAAATAGCAGGACTGATCTAGGAGGCAAGCGCCTGTTAAGAATCAAGTCATGGGCAGCGAGTGAATCCGCGCCACGTGGCATCAAAAAAAGACCGGCGGGATCTCCCCGCCGGTCTGGAAAATTATGTCTCTCTTCGGCCTACTGGCCAGAGGAGGAATCGGCAAGCGTGACTTGGTCGCCAGGCTGGATCCGAACGCCGGGGTTGATATCCCGGGCATTCAGGTCGCAAACTGTCTGGCTGGCCTCCACCGAATTTGGAGCGAGGCGACCCAGCAGCCGTCCATTTCTAGTCACCAGAAGCTTGGACTGTGGCGTCACATTGGAATTGTTGGTTCCGAGGTTCACTATCACAAAACCCCAAGTAGAATTCACGGACGTGATAGCACCCACTTTGGCGTTTCGGGCGATCTTTGTCCGGATCTTGGAGAGACGATCACTCTCACGGGTGTTGGAAGCCCGCTTGTCGGCGACATCCTTGGTAAGTTTCGCGATAAACTCGTTGAGAAGATCAAGATCATCGCCCTTCTTCTTGCGCACTTCCTGCAGCCGCTTGATCTCGGCCGGAATCTGAGCCCACGCGACATTGACGCCTTTCAGCTGTTCATCGATCTCAGCTTTGATTTTAGCAAATTCAGCGAGCCTGGCCTCCGCCTCGTCGATAGCCACCTGGGCCTTCTCCTTGGCCTTGTTCATTGAACCCTCACGACTCTTCATGTTCTCCATGTCGGCAATGAGTTCCGCATTCTTCTGTTGCGCTGTTTCGAGTGTTGCCTCGGTCTCGGTAAGGGTGTC
>JAQWTV010000128.1 GCA_029242545.1 Roseibacillus sp. | reverse complement strand
ACAACCTCGAGATCAAAACCGAACAACGACCTCAAGCTGTTACGATACTCCGGACCCGAGAGCCGCCTCGACTTGAACACCCCGGGCCGAGATTCTACCGGCGCGGAAAGCCTGAGCTCATACCACTCAGCGATTTTCTTTCTTGCTTCGAGCGTCAACTGGGGGTGGCCCTCAGGCGGCATCTCCCCAGCCTCCACGACTTCTACAACTGTTTCCCAGAGTTCAAACTGAGCATCGGCATCGGCATCGGTGCTGATCTTTTTGAAGTCAACGCTACCCTTTACCGTTTCTCCTCCGTGACACTTGAGGCACGAGCTCTCAAGTATGGGACGAATATCCCCTTCGAATGCCACCTCCGCGCTCATTCGCGAAGCGCTGAGGAGCATGAAGCACGTAGTAATACGCACCACCGAAGAGCCCACGCTTCTGACCATGAATCTACTACTAGGACTCAAGATCGACAGCAGCCCTCTCCCAAGACCTTTCCATGTCGCGTATCCTGCTCCAAAAATACTATTTCACCTTGAGCAATTTACTAACTACTTCCACTACTTTAGCTTTGCCATAATTGTGACCTTCAACTGCGGCTACCAGCTTCCCATCCTTATCTCTGGCCACGATACCATGACTCGCCAACTTCGCGCTCTTGATATCTTCCTTGCTATTCCCTTCTCCAACCTTGCAGGCGGAAATCTCAACTTTCTTGCCATGCTGTTTGCTCTGGTCATTCACGATGACCGTAATTTTATCACAAAGCACTCATCCATCGAAATAGTAGTAGATCAGGGAAGGTTTTTTCTCCTCGGCCAGAGCCGGAGCCATAAAGCCCAGCGGCAGAAGAACAACGAGCAGGGTTACTCTGAATAAATTCATCGAGGTCATTGTAGCGAACGCAGCAAAATGAGCTAGTCCTCTCTTCATAGGGCATAAACTGTAACGTGGCGGCTTCAACAGTGTTTCTTCGGCTGATTCAGAGAGGTCTCAGCCGACCCCCTCGCCCCTGAAGGATCCCCTCAATCTGGCAAGAAATTTCCTTCTCGAGCATCTAGACAAAATACCCATAACCCTCTCGCAGTAGCGGCTCCGAGCATGACATTGCCTGCGGCGCAGCCTCGTGTAACCATCACTCGTGCTCCCCGAGATCAACAGTTACCTGCACCAGATCAGAACGATACCTCTCGTTGAGGTATCCCTCGGAGGCAACAAACCTGGCATCTGGTGCAAACTGGAGTATCTCAATCCTAGTGGTTCTACAAAGGATCGGATTGCTCGTCATATTCTCGAGAAGGCATGGCGACGCGGACTGATCCGCTCAGGAGATACCGTGGCAGAAGCATCGAGTGGATCCACCAGCATCGCGTTCGCCCTCGCCTGCAGTCAGATGGGGCTCCAATTCGTCGCCTTTATTCCCGATAGCGCCACCTCTGAGCGCGAACTGATCATCAAAGCCTACGGTGGCGAGGTGAGACGAATTAGTGGCGGCATGCCGGAAGTACTCCGTATCGCACAGGAGACAAGCGAGGATAAGGGATGGTTTCTCGGGCGGCAGTTCGCCAATGCAGATAATACCGAGGCGCACCGCCTCAACACTGGACCCGAAATCCTCGAACAGATTCCTGGAGGAACCGTCGATGCAATTGTTTCAGGAGTGGGCACGGGTGGAACTCTGCGCGGTCTCTATGAAGCCTTTTCCAGCGCAGGATGCTCCATAACAGCCCACGCCGCGATCCCCCGCGACGTCGCGCTTTTCGGTTCTAATGTTGAGTGCTGCAGCCTACGATTCAGCAGTGATGTTCCAGGCGTTGCAGAAGGACTGAGCGAGATCTATGAGGAATGGCAATGCGATCATTTACGGGAATGGGAAATATCCGGGCAGGACTGCCTCGACCTTACCCGAAAACTTTGGGCGCTCGGTTTTCCGGTTGGTCCCAGCTCAGGATTAAATTTCGCAGCCGCTCTCCAAGTCCTTGATCACCTCGGTCCTGACGCTCAGGTGGCCACCGTCTTCCCGGACCGGATGGAGCGGTATTTCTCTCACAAGGTCTTTGAGGAGATCCGTAGCCACTCCTGATCACTCGGAAGCTCCGCTTGTAACTAGAGCTCAACCAAAGTAGGATTCCTCACAGTCCAATGCGTATCGCGGACCGTTACATCGGCTGGCAGGTTCTCTATGGCACGATCTTCGGGGTCTCCCTGCTCACCGTGGTCCTCGTGCTTGGGCAGCTGTTCAGGAAAATTCGACCCCTCCTCGTGGAGCAGGCCGCTCCTCTTGAACTAATGGGGCAGTTTATCCTCCTGATTATCCCATTCACCCTGATGTTCACCCTCCCCTGGGGGTTCCTCGCCTCGACCCTTCTCAGCTTTGGGCGTCTCTCTAGCCACAACGAACTCCTCAGCCTCAGAATGGCGGGCCTCAGTCTGCCTCGGCTCGCCTTTCCCGTTCTCCTTGTAGCGGCAGGTCTCTCAGGACTGTGCTGGTGGCTCACCGGAACTGCCGCCCCACAGGCCAAGGATGCCTCGCGCAACCTCCTCTACGAAGCTGTTCGGAAGGACCCTCGCAATTTGATTAAACCCCGGGTCGTGATTTCACGATTTCCAAGCCAGAGAGTCTACGCCGAAGCCGAGGACGAAACCGGACTTCTCCGTGGGCTTCACATCTACAAGTTCTCGGGACAGGGACGAGATGCAAATCTGGAGGCCTATATGTTTGCTGAGGAAGTTGACCTCTATGTCAATGAGGAGGAGAAGCAACTCCGGCTCAAGCTCTCTAACCCCTTCATCGAGATCTCCATGGACAAAGACGAAGTTTCCCCAATCCCCATCAGGGCAACGGAAATGGAGCCTGTCCTGATTGACTTTTCCGCTACTAGCAAAAAAAGGAATAAACCGTCGGACATCACCAACGACGACGCTCCAATTCGCATCTTGGAATCCCGGAAACGAGAAGAGCTCTCTCGCAGGGAACTCTCAGGAGAGATTCCTCCCCAATCCCCTGGCCTCCCTGCCGGGACAACCTTCCCATCAGGTCTCGATGAGGATGACGAACTGCCGGCCGAAACTCTGACCCCGAGGAGGGCAGAGGAACTAAAGACAGCGATTGCCCGAGAAAAGCGATTTCAGGCGGAACTTAATATTGAAATTCACAAGCGGCGCTCGATCTCGCTGGCTTGTCTGTCTTTCGCGATGATTGGCATTCCCCTTGGAATCTCGGCGCGCCGTCGCGAGACCTCTAACGGCCTTCTCATCAGTCTTTTTGTGGCTGCCGCCTACTTTGGCCTCTTGATTTTCGCCCAGCAGATTGAGGATGCCCCATTACCCTTAGTCCTCTCCATCCTCTGGCTTCCCAATGCCCTCTGCTTCATTATTGGGATATGGCTTTTCCGACGTGCCAGCTTCCGCTGATTCTTACTCAACTAAATACCAATGCCTAAGCTTTCCCTGCAGAATCTTCTCCGGCGTGCCCGCTACACGCGGAAGAGAAACAGCGAGGAGACCAGACGGCTTGATCCCCTGCCGATTCGCGGCCCTTTGCGACGATACAACTCAGCGAAATTCACGCAGGACTTTCGCGCTGCGATCAATGTAGCCCTTCTTGCCCTGCCACAGGGCATGGCCTATGCAGCGATTGCGGAACTTCCTATCGCCTACGGGATCGCATGCTCTGCCGTTGCTGCGATTGTAGCGCCTTTTTTCTCCGGGTCACGGCACACCATTCTAGGTCCAACAAATGCGACCGCCTTCATGATCTTCTCCTTCTTTCTCATTCCGGGAATGACTTCTGCGAAAGGAGAGATGATCGCGTTGATGCCCCTTCTCTGCCTCATGGTCGGCGCATTCTGTATCGTGGGCGCAATCCTGAGAGTCGCAGACCTACTCCAATTTGTCAGCAGAAGCGTCCTGGTCGGATATATTGCAGGAGCTGCCACGCTGATTATTGCCAACCAGTTCAAGCATATCCTCGGGATCACCGAATTGATGGAGGGCGGAGGCACAACCTTTGTCACTATTCTTCTGAAACTGCTGAGCAACCTTTCCTCACTCCAGTGGCAGCCTCTTGTTCTCGGAGCGGGCACTCTCGTTTGTTATCTGGGGCTTCAATCCCGCTTTAGACGTATCCCGGTTTTCGCCGTAACCCTCGTTCTGTTTTCATTTCTCGCCTGGATTCTCGGAGAGAAGACCAACCTTGGTTTTGCAGAGGTCTCAAAATTCGAAGCCTTTTCCTTTCAGGACCTCGCCCCGGAGTTTGGCATTTTTGCGCAGCCTGGACTTCTAGACAAGGTCGCCCAGCTCTCCACCATTGCATTCGCCATTGCCTTCCTCGCGTCCTTGGAGAACACCGTGATGTCAAAATCCCTGGCTTCCCGCACCGGGGACCGCCCTGATGTGAATCAGGATATGCTGTCCGTGGGCGCCGCAAACATCGCAGCCGGCATCTTTGCCGGCATGCCGGCATCGGGCTCCCTTACCCGCTCTGCTCTTAACTACGAATCAGGAGCGCGCACTCGACTCGCTTCCCTCTTCTGTGGAATACTCTGCCTCGCTGGCATCTTCCTGCTCGCAACCTTTCCTCTCGTTCAGCACATTCCCCGGGCTTGTCTTGCCGGACTCGTCATCGCTGTTGCCGGATCCCTGATTTCTCCGCGTGTCATTCGGATTTGCCTGAGATCCACCCGCGATGACGCCCTCGTTCTTATCGTCAGCTTTGTAGCGGCCCTGTTCGCGCCACTACACACCGCCATCTTTATTGGAATCGCACTGTCCATCTCACTGTTTCTCCGTAAGGCCTCCCGCCCTTACCTCGTGGAATATGAGGTGAACGACGAAGGTGACCTCAGGGAGCTAGGAGAAAAACGGAGGCGCCCCAACCCTTCCATTTCAATCGTTCACGTGGAAGGCGACCTCTTTTTTGGCGCTGCGGAACTCTTTCGAAACCAGATTCAGCGTACCTTCGTTGACGAAAACCTGAGGGTTATCATTCTGCGGTTGAAGAATGCCCGTCATCTGGACGCAACGAGTGTCCTTGCTCTTGAAGACCTGATCCGCTCCGCACGAAAAGAGGGCAGGCATATTATCATATCAGGTGCCTCTCGCGAGGTGTATCGCGTTTTGAAATTCTCAGGGGTCCTTGAGGTCCTGCAGGAAGGTTGCGACCGTTCCAGAGGAGAGAGCAACCTCTACCTCTTCATGCCAAGCAACCCCAACATCTCTACTCGTGATGCGCTGAAGAGGGCCCAACAGATTCTCGGCACCGACAAGGCCGACATCAAAATTTTCTACGATCCCGAAAAGGGGAGCTGAGAAAAAAGCGGCCCATTCCGAGCAGCCGAAAAAAGATCTCAGAATCAGGAGACAGGCTCACCCCACCCGGTAAACGATTCGCCCCTTGGTGGTATCGTAGGGGGACATCTCCATCTTTACCTTGTCGCCCACCACCAATCTTATAAAGCGTTTCCGCATCTTACCAGAGATGTGCGCGAGGACCTCATGGTCGCTGGGCAACTTGACCTTGAACATTGTCCCGGCAAGAACCGATGAAATGGTCCCTTCTACCTCGACAGCCTTATCCTCCCCATCCGCGCCCTTCTTGGGCCCGCTGTAGTCCGTGCGGCGCCTCCGGCGACCGCCCCTTCTGCGTCTTCTTGGTGGTCCTGCGATAACTTGCTATTGGGTTAACCGAAGCCGCATGCGCGGCCCCGTGGGCCCATCATTGGCGATATTCTCTTCCCCGCAATCGAAATCTGTGCCCGAAAGCCCTTATTTAAAGTCTTGGGGCATCCTCTCCTCCTTCATCGCTACCACGGATTAGCGTTGACATGAACTGGCCTCGCTCCTAGCGTTCCGCCCCTTTCCCAACCCCGCCAGACCTCTACAACGCCTGTAATGAAGACCTTTTCTGCAAAAGCCACTGAAGTTGACCGCAAGTGGTACGTGATTGATGCTGCTGACCAGATCCTTGGCAAGGTCGCAGTGGAAGCTGCCCGTCTTCTCCGAGGAAAGCACAAGCCTATCTTTACACCCCATGTAGATACGGGAGATCACGTCGTGATCATCAACGCAAAGAAGGTTCGGCTAACCGGCAACAAGGAAACTGAGAAGATTTACACCAGCTACTCCGGATACGTTGGCGGCCAAAAGGTGGAAACACCGAAGAAAGTCCGAGCTCGGAGACCTGAGCTGCTCGTCGAGCGCGCAATCCGGGGCATGGTTCCTCACACTCGTCTTGGGAGAGCGCAATTGCGGAAATTAAGAGTTTACGCAGGAGCCGAACACGAGCAGGAGGCTCAGAAGCCTGAGCCCTACACGATCTAATTACTTACCGGAAGCGAATACCCTTTTCCAAAATGCCTGCTACTGAAAACACCTACACTGCCACTGGTCGAAGAAAGACTGCTGTTGCCCGGATCTGGATGACAGAAGGCACTGGAAGAATAGTCATCAACAATCGATCCTTCGAAGAGTATCTCCCAACAATCCCTCTTCAAAACGAAGTTCTCGCCCCTTTCCAGACTACGAACCTGGTCAACAAGTATGACCTCAAGGTAGTGGTTCAGGGCAGCGGAATACCAGGACAGGCTGACGCCATCAAACTGGCAGTGGCCAGGGCACTTACGGAAATGGATTCCGAACTGCGCGGAAGCCTCAAGGCTGCAGGACACCTCAGACGTGACCCGCGCGCCAAGGAGCGAAAGAAAGCTGGTCAACCCGGCGCTCGGAAGCGCTTTCAGTTCTCCAAGCGATAGGGCATTCCAAGCCTCAGAAATCCAAGCCGCTCGTCCACGGACCTGCGGCTTTTTTCTTTTTTTGTTTAGCCTCTCATCTCGGTTTGGCCTTGAATCTGGGAGGTGAGATTACTCTCTTGGAATGTTAATGGAATCCGGGCTGCACTCGGCAAAGGAGCAGCGGAGTCCCTCCTTGAGGTAAACCCGGATGTCTTCTGCCTGCAGGAGACCAAGGCCCGCCCTGAGCAGGTGGAGCTTCCCCTTGAGCTGGGAGGATACCGCAACTACTGGAACTCTGCCGAAAAAAAAGGGTATTCAGGCACTGCGATCTTCTCGAAAGAAGAGCCCTTGGATGTCCTCATGGACATGGGAATGGACGAGCATGACAATGAGGGCCGTGTGATCTCTGCTGAGTATTCCGACTTCATGCTCGTCAATGTTTACACCCCTAATTCACAGGACGGACTGCGTCGCCTGCCCTATCGGATGGAGTGGGACAAAGCCTTTCGTAACTATTTGAGGCATCTGGAAGACACCCGGGACAAACCGGTCATTTTCTGCGGGGACCTTAATGTGGCCCACCATGAAATTGATATTGCCCGTCCTGGCCAGAATCGCAGGTCAGCAGGATTTTCAGATCAGGAGCGCGAAAGCTTCAGTGAGACTCTGGGATCAGGCTTTACCGATTCCTTTCGCCACCTGCACCCCGATACTGCAGAGGCCTACTCCTGGTGGTCTTACCGAGCACAGGCACGACAGAGGAATATCGGTTGGCGTATCGACTATTTCGGCATCTCGGACTCCCTCATCCCTCGGCTTGAATCAGCCTCTATCTATCCTGAGATCCACGGCTCCGACCATTGCCCTGTCGGCATTGTTTTCAAGTGACCCAAAGGAGGATGAGCGCGATCCTGGAGCCGCTCTTTTCTCTTACCCCCGGACCCAATTACAAGGGCAGGTCGTAGCTCCGACCCGAGACCCCATCTCTCCAGTTTACGAAAGCAGCATTCACCGTCGCGTATCCGCCCGGCGTGGGATAGTTCCCAGTGAAATACCAGTCACCGCATGACTCCTGCAATGAGTTGTGAAGGTTTCCAATAGTCTGGAAAATCACCTCGACCTCACCCTGCCATCCATTTTCTGGATATACCATCCGGCTGATCTCTGCGGAAATTTCTTCGGCCGTAAATGGCTCGTAAATCTTCTTAACGCAGTTCTGCATCTCATCCCAGGGCTTGCGGAGCTCTTCCAGACAGTCCTGGTGCACTTCCTCTATGAGACCCTGACGCCCATTGCGCTCTAGCAGTCGAATAGCCGCTTGGAACGCAATGAACTTCCCCAGTTCCGACATATCAATCCCATAGCAATCCGGGTATCGAATCTGCGGAGCGGTCGAGCATATGACAATTTTCCTTGGATTCGTCCGACCAAGAATCTTGAGGATCGAGGTCTTGAGCGTTGTCCCTCGGACAATCGAATCGTCAAGGGCTACAAGGGCATCATCTTCTCCCACAACACCGTAGGTAATATCATATACGTGCGATACCAGCTGAGCCCTGCCCTTCTCCTGAGAAATAAAGGTCCGCATCTTGATATCCTTGTGCGCAATCTTTTCCCCCCTCGGCCAGTTGGCCATGATGTGATGGTTGAGCAAGTCTTCATCCAAATCTCCGGAGCGAGCGGCTTCCAGAATGTTTGCTCTTACCCGATCCCGGCGATACTGGCGGAGACCATCCATTAGTCCATACCAGGCTGTTTCCGCGGTATTTGGAATAAAGGTAATGACAGCCGCGCCGAAATCTCCATCGATGGATTCCACCACCTGTTCGGTCAAGGCTGCGCCCATCGCCTTGCGCTCCTGATAGATAGCAGGGTCATTCCCCCTCGAAAAATAAATGCGTTCGAACGAGCAGTGCCGTTTCTCAGCGGGAGGAGCAAACCGCTCTTCGCTCATTGTTCCGTCTCTCTTGATGGTTGCTACCACCCCCGGCTCGAGCTCCTCTACTTCCTGCTGCGAGGCCTCAAAAACGGTCATCAAGGGAACGCGCTCCGAGGCATAGGCAACCACTTCATCCGTTACCAGCCGGTGACATGGTCGAATTCCATGCGGATCGCGCATGACAAACACATCTCCATTTCCGATCACCCCGCAGATCGCATACCCCCCATCCCAGCCCCCAGCAGACTCAGTGACTATTCTACTAACATCCAATTCATCCGAGATCCGCTGTGGTATCTCTTTTCCGGGGACTCCGTCGTCGCGCAAGCGGCGGTAAATATCTGAGTGAGCTTCATCGAGATGAAACCCTACCTCTTCCTGGACAGTCTGGGTGTCCGTTCCGAATACCGGGTGCTGACCACGCTCAATTAACTGCTCATTGAGAGCTCTGGCGTTGGTCATATTGAAGTTCCCCATAACCATCAGGGTTCGCGTGGGCCAGTTGCTCCGGCGCAGGTAGGGATGGCAGGAACCAGAATCAAATTCACCCGATGTTCCGTAGCGAAGGTGCCCGATGAGGACTTCTCCGGCAAAATCGAACCTTTGCTTCAAGGCGTCGGGATCATTCAATTTCAGCTCTCCCTTTCGCGCGAGTTGATTGACCTGCTTGAGCTCAAGCTGAAACAGGTTTGCAAGTGAATCACGAGAAGAGTCTCGACGACGGAAGATGTAGGGCTGCCCCTTCGGCATATCGAGCTTAGCGCAGCCAATCCCCACGCCGTCGTGCCCCCGGTTATGCTGCTTTTCCATGAGCAGGAATAACTTACGAAATCCCCAGAGAGCATCCCCGTAACGGTCCTGAAAATAGGCCAAAGGCTTACGGAGGCGTACCACCGCAATCCCGCACTCGTGATTCAGGTGATCGCTCATCCAGAACTTATTGCTTGGAGCTCACCCGAATTCCTGGGGTCTCGTCAACCACCCCAAGAATAGTTCCGCCCGGACCAGCCTCAACAGCGGCACCAACCTCAGACTCATCCACTATGACTACCCAGCCAAAACCCATGTTGAACGTATGCCAGTAGCTGGTCTCATCGACGAAGCCTAGGAGCTTCTGCACTGCTGCATTTTCCCATTCTGGAACCAGAAGGGAGGAACCGTATCCCTGCCCCGCAAGCAACCTCTCCAGATTTTCCGGAAGCCCTCCGCCCGTGATATGCGCCATCGCTCTGGCTCGAATACCCTTCGCCTTCAAATCACTCGCCACATCATGATAGAGCCTTGTGGGAGGAAGAAGAGACTCAACCTCGTCTCGCGAAAACTCCCCACTATTTTCGGCAAGGACTCGCCGAACAAGACTCCAGCCATTTGCGTGGATTCCGTCCGACTCATATCCTACCAGCACATCGCCGGGAGCGACCGTCCCTGCGTCCAGCATTTCGTCTTTCTCCACGCAACCGACACAAAATCCAGAGAGCTCAACGACACCCTCGGGAACAAGCCCGGGCATTTCCGCAGTTTCCCCACCGGCAAGAATACATCCACACTCTTCTAGGTAATCCGCCATCCCTGCAACCAGTCGCGTGATCCGGTTCTCGTCGAGCTGGGCTATCCCGATATAATCGAGGAACATAAGCGGATCTCCTCCTGTCGTCAGGATATCGTTGACACTCATGGCAACCAGATCCTTACCTGCATCCTCGATCCGATCATACTCCAGCTGGACCTCGAGCTTTGTTCCCACTCCGTCACACCCGGTAACGATAACCGGGTTCCGGTAGTCCTTGAGCTCAAGCGCGGCAGCAAACAATCCGTATCCCCCCATCAACTGCCGCTGCCTCTGGGTCCGCTGAACGTGGGTGCGAATATCACCGACCAGGGCCGCCGCCTTCACCGTATCAACGCCTGCCTCTGTGTAGGTCAGCTTGTCGGCCATTCGATGGTTTTTTAACAGGCCCGCGCTTGACCGCAAGCCCAACATCACCAGCCTCTGACACACACGCCTTTATCTGGAGCTCAGTCGATTATTTTCCAAATTTACGCTCCAGCTCCGACAGCGCGAACTCAACCATAATCGGACGCCCACCTGGAGTGATATAGGGCTGGTCACATTCGAAAAGCTGTTTAAGTAGAGCTTTTCCTTCATTTTCCCTACAACGCCCCCTCTTTGCCCCGACCTTGGCCAGTTTTGCTGCGAACTTTTCAGAAGTTAGCTCCCGGCTGCTTTTTCCCTCGGCACTGTGAACAAGCTCATCGACGACATCGAGAAGCAGAGCACGAGCATCCTCCTCGCCCAGCGCAGAAGGTATGCAGCGAAGCTGCACTGTCCCAGAACCAAAGGGCTCTAGCTCCATCCCTGCCGCCCTGAAGTTATCCACATTCCGGAGAACTACATCAAGATCACGGGATTCTAGATCCAGCAGCAGCGGCACCAGCATTCCCTGTGACTCGGCAGCTCCTTTCCCCATCATTGTTAAAAAGGTTTCAAATAAGATCCGCTCGCGCGCAGCCTCGCCCTCGAGAAGAGCCAGCCCGTCGCTTCCCTCGAGAATAAAATAGGAGCCATGGAGCACCCCCATCACTCGAAACGGAGGCTCTTTGGAGCTGCTACCCTCAGCTGTGAGTTCAGACTGCACCTCCACTTTCCAGGTTCTGGGGCCAGCCAAATCCGGCTCGCCCTCTCTCACGTGGATTTCACCCCCGGCCGGATGAGTCCGGTCAACATTTTCACCTAATTCATCTCCCAGCTCCTCTCCCCTCGGATAGGTATACTCTGACACCTTCTTCCCAATGGCTCCCTTCCTGGACGAGGGGTCCGCCCCCGAGAGAGATGACGAACTCGTCCCGCCACTGGCCTTTCCGGTAATAACTCCACCGATAGCCTCCAACAAAAGAGCTCGCAAGTCCCCCGGGCGATGAAATCTCACCTCCCTTTTGGAAGGATGAACATTCACATCGACTAGCAAAGGATCCATTTCCAGCCAGAGCCAAGCTGCCGGATGGTGATCACCCGGAAGAGATCCCCGGCAGGCTTCCGCCAGCGCCCGCCAGACAACCTGATCTTCAACCGGTCGTCCATTCAGGAATAGATACTGGCCCCTCCTGCTTTTTCGAGCAGCGTCCGGTGATCCGAGGTATCCGCTGACTGCCATCCCGGGATATTCGAGGCGGGAAACCTCCCGCAAGTTACCGAGATTCTGTCGTCCTCCAAGATCTGCGATGCGAACTCTCCTGTCGTCTGTCGCTGGAACGTCAAAGGAAACCCGCCCATCTTTTCGGTATATAAACCGAGTCCCCGGACTAGAAAGCGCATGAAGCCTGACCTGGTAATCAACATGAGCTGCCTCAGTGGACTCGCTTCGCAAAAACTTCCGACGGGCTGGGATGTTGTAGAACAGATCACGAACTTCAACCGTCGTGCCTGGGGGGCACCCCGCCTCAGAAACCTCCTTCAACTTTCCTCCCTCCACCATGATTGCTGTTCCCGAAACAGAATCCTTCGTCCGGGTGATCAGGCGGAATCGGGACACACTCGCAATCGAAGGCAGCGCCTCTCCTCGAAACCCAAGCGTCGTGATCGCATTGAGGCCTTCTTTCTCCCGGAGTTTGCTGGTTGCATGCCGTTCCAAACTCAAGACCGCATCGTCCCGTCCCATTCCGCACCCGTCGTCAGTCACCTTGATGAGGGCTACTCCCCCGCGTTGACTCTCCACCCGTAATTCACTCGAACCGGCATCGAGGCTATTTTCGACCAGCTCTTTAATCACACTCGCAGGACGCTCCACGACCTCCCCCGCGGCCACCTGACTGGCGAGGGCATCGGGCATGACTCGGACATCCGGCATGGGGATATCCTAGGCCTTTTCAGGACGCGCTCCGAACCAAATCACAAGCTCCGCTCAACCAGGATATTCCGCCGCTCCTGCACAAAATTAATGAACCTGTTACCCGGCATCACCCCCGGTTTTTTAAATTTTACTCTTTGTATCCCGAGGTTTAAACCAAAGTTGCTGATCGGTTCTTGTCAAATATTCCTCCTATCCGTCACGTTGCCAAAGTAGCGCTGGCGCATTTCTCCTCCCTCCCTCATCTTTTTTCGTCCCGGTAATGATTACGCTCACAGATATCGCCGTTCAGGAACTGAAGGCTCTTCTGGCCGAAAAAAAGGCTTCCAATGAATCCGGTCTCCGGCTTGGGGTGCAACGTGGAGGATGTGCAGGTTTACAATATACCATGCAGGTATCCGGCAGGGCAGAGGGAGACGAGGTGATTGAACAGAGCGGAGTGAGGGTCTTTCTCGCTCAGGACAGCCTCGAGCACCTGAAGGGATGCCACATCGACTATTCGAGTGACCTTTCCGACGCTGGTTTCAAGATTGTTAATCCGAATGCTGCCCGCTCATGTGGGTGCGGCACTTCTTTCGAGGCAAAAGAAGAAGGGGTTGAGCCTGATTATGATCCAGCTCTGGACGGAACTAACTGCTCCTGAATGCCGCAAGCGATGATTTCCCCCCTTCCGCTTCCAGACTCCCTCGTGGAGCCGATGAGGGTGGACTCCTGCATAGCCCTTGGTTTTTCATGGACTGGCATCTCGCCTTGGTTCCCTATCCATTCACCCCAGTGGTTCGCAGCTCAAACTCAGAACCACTGATGCCAAGGTCTCAGGAGTTGAAGAGATTTATCACAGGCCGCCCCCCCTGGTTCTGGTGGATGCTTGCCCAGCTCCTTGCCGGTGCATTTGCAGTTGCCAGCTGGAGTTTCTGCCTCTTCCTCTTCAGCGTACCCGAGCGACCTTGGAATTATGAAACCCTCCGGAAACTCGGCAGAATCACCCCGGTGCAATCCTATGATCCGATCGAGGCTCCGGAAGGGACTAGTTCTGATCCTCAAGTACTCCTCTCAAGATTTTACTCTCTTCCAAGGGATCAGTTAGCCGCTCACAATCTCCATTTCAAGCGGAACTACATTACGAACTTTACCAAGCCGGAGGTGGTCCACTACGTCGAGGGGACTTACCAACTGACCGGTAGTCGTCAACTCACGAAGGAAGACTTGTTCCACCCAGGACTGGCCTGCCGGCTCGAAGCTATCGTTCGAGCCGACGAGCTTGCGGAACCGAGTCCCTATCCAGTGATTCTTGAGCTACTCCTTCCCCTGGATGAACCTGTTGTCGACTCATTCTTCCCCATCGGATACCAGCTCACCCTGAAATACCTTGAGCACAGGGCTCTCATTCTACACGCCGCCACAACCGGCACCGAAAAAGAGCCTCGATTGTGCCTGACAGTAGTACCCCTCGCCTTTCGAAACTATCAGGACCCAGATGGAAATACCCTCCCACTCGCTGCACCCGATCCCCTCAGAGTATCAGCGGAATTTCCAGTTCTAACGGAAAATCGACCTCAATAACCCTATCATGGAGAGACGCCGTAGTTTCCTGTCCCCGGTAAATAAGTGCATTACCTTCCCCTGAGGCGGAGCACCTCTGATGGCCCCACAACAAAGTTTTCTGTTCCAGCGGGCCTCACCTTTTCACCCTCCTGCACCTGATACTCAAAAACCTTCAGTGGCTTTACCCCGTCCACCTGCGACATCAGGTAAACTCGAACCGCCAAAGGCTCTTTCCCCTCTCCCCCTGGAAGCTTCCGCGCCGTAAATTGAACCTCATTTAATCCGTCTCTCGCGCCCCCGACAATCACCTCCGAGGCCTGGGTGTTCTGATACAGATGCCGGCTGACGCCATTCACCATGACCTTCACCTCTCGTCCGGGGCAATAGACATAAGTCTTGGCGATATATTTGACGGCACCACGGAGCACGATGGAGGGCTGCTCAATACTTCCCTTTGGGGAAAACTCCGGTCCCTCGAGATAATCAAGCTTGCCTGCCTCGAGCTGTTTACGGGCCTCGGGAATACTCGCAAGGTTCATATAATCTGCTGAGTCATACTTCCAGCGGTTACCTTCTTTCGTAAACGACAGCACCAGAAGATTATTGGGCGGAGTCCCCCCAACTCTGAAATCCACAGGCCCCAGGTAAATCATGTTAGCGGTAATCCCTTTCACTTTTACAGCCAGCAATTTCAGCGAACGGTTATCAGGCGGACTGGCGGGAAGGCTCGAGAGGGCATACGATACCGGGCGGCGCTCCGAATGAATCCTGTTCAGAATCGAGATCCGACGATGAGAGGCTGTATGGACCTGCCATTTCTCCATGTCCCGCCTTATCACAGCGTCTCTCCAATGCTGGTAAACGGCATCGAGATGTCGAACGAGGGCAGAATCGGCCTTCTGCGGAGCGGCCGGCATCGTCCCCGCAATCCCGCTAACACTCAAACAAGCTAAAACCATTCGGATCATGACGTAAACTATGGACATCCTCGATCATGAATGAAAAATAAATCCACCCGCTCCTCCCTTTTTCACGTGATCGACCAACTCATCAAAGCTCCCGCAATAGGTGAGGCGCGCGAACAAGAACTTCTAAAGAAGGCCCACTCCTTCATTTACTTTCACTCACCGGAGAAGGATCTGGCTGCACACTTCTTTTTCCCGCCCGGGCACGAGCCACAATCTGCGAACGCGCCGGTAATTCTATTCCTGCACGGAGGCATGTGGGATCTCTCCATGGCAACTCAGTTTGTGCCTCACGCACTGCACTTCGCGGCGCGGGGCGCAGTCTGCATGTGCATTGAGTATCGAGTAGCCGGAGAGGACAATAGCAATAGCCCTGTCGACGCTCTCGAGGATGCCGCCATGGCCATGGTTTTTCTCCGCAAGAACGCGACCATTCTCGGCATCGACCCAGAAAGGATCGTCCTTGGAGGGTCAGGATCAGGGGCTCACCTCGCCCTGTGTTGTGCAACCCTCCCAGAAATTGGAGAGGAACCTGGAAAGGACTTTCGGCCCTCCGCTCTTTTTCTTTTCAGTCCCCTTGTCAACACCACCCGCAAGGGAGTCGGCGGAGAGCGCTTTATCTCTGATGAGGAAGCAAAACACTTCAGCCCCTCGGAATATGTGCCACAGGCAGGTCTTGCGCCCTGCATGCTCTACCATGGCAAGAATGACCGCCTTATTCCTGTGGAGATAGTCGCAAAATTTGCCAGGCGATACGGGAAGAAAAAAAACCATTGTGAACTGATCGAATTCGAGGGTGCTGGCCATACCTTTTACAATTACAACTCTCATCAGCAGAATTACGAGGTCACCTTGCGTTCAGCAGACGCCTTTTTAGTCAGCCTTGGCATCCTCGAGCCCGACCCCCTCGCCCACGACTTTTGAGGAGCTCCACCCGCTGAGACGCGATCGGGCACCGCTCATACCTGAGTGATACATTGACCTGAGTGATACATTGCCAGCTTGGCTACGTAGAAGTTATCGGTAACCCCGTGCCACCAACCCGAGGACCACTCTAATTCGATAGCGAGGGGGACAGGACTTGCACAAACTTGGGTCCATCTGTATTTTTCCGCTACCGCTACCTGTTATGTTCAAGAAACCACTACTCACCGCCTTTGCCATCATCGGATCTTTGCTAACCGCTACCGGTCAGGATGACGCTCCGAAGCCACCTAATCCCCTCGAGACACCTTCTCCCAAAGGAGCCCGGGTATATGTTCAAGGCATCAAGGACGGGAGGACTTTCAAAGGGCCTGTTACCATTCGTTTCGGACTTAAGGGGATGGGCGTATGCCCTGCGGGGACCTACCTTCCTGACACAGGACATCATCATCTCCTGATCAACATGGATGCCTCTGAACTCGACAAAAAGCTGCCAATTCCGTCCATTGAAGGGAAATGCCTTCACTACGGAAAGGGCCAGACTCAGGTCACCCTCGACCTGCCAAAGGGCAAGCACACCATCCAGCTCGCTTTTGCTAATTTCGCGCACATCCTGCACAAGCCCGCGGTGATATCGAAGAAGGTCACCATCACGGTTGAGTAGAAGGTCCCTGATATTACCAAGCCGCCAGGGGAACAGCGCCCCTTCTGTCGGCTAGGAATTTCCAAAGCCGGGTTGGGGGGCACTTCATCTCTGCCAGTCCGCTCGGAGACAGAGAATCTCTCTGCCGGGGTTCCTTGGGCCCCTGGCCTCGCCCCGGCACACCCGAAGGCCTCTTTCAAGGGAGTTGCGTGCTTCCCATGAGATAGCGATCACATTCCCGCGCCGCTCCCCGTCCCTCATTAATTGCCCATACGACCAAACTCTGACCGCGCCGCATATCTCCAGCCGCAAAAACCCCTTCCACATTAGTAGTGTAGTGTTCGTGCTCAGCCTTGACGTTACTCTGAGCATCCGTTTCGAGTCCGAATCCTTCCACAACCTCCTTCTCTGGGCCCAGAAACCCCATTGCGAGAAGCACTAGCTGACTGGGTAGAGTACGGAGCGTTCCTTCCGTCTCCACGGGCGAAAACCGTCCGGCTTCGTCCTTCTGCCAGGTAATGTCCACCACCTCGATGCCTGACACATTACCATCTTGGTCCTTGATGAACCTCTTGGTCATGACGAGATACTTACGAGGCTCCTCCCCCTGCAGGGCCTGCGCCTCTACTTGCCCATAATCGAGGGTGTAAACCTTTGGCCACTCAGGCCAAGGGTTGTCCGGAGCACGCTCCATTGGCGGCATCGGCATGATTTCAAGCTGTATAACACTTTTGCACTTCTGGCGAAGACTCGTGCCAACACAATCTGTGCCTGTATCGCCCCCGCCAATCACAATCACATCTTTCCCTGTCGCATTAAACTCTTCTGGATTTGTTCCGTCGAAATCATGATCAAGCTGATGACTGGTATTAGCGGTGAGGAAATCCATGGCCATATGAATCCCGTTTGCGTCTCGATTATCGATCGGGAGATCCCGTCCCTTGGTTGCTCCACAGCAGAGGACCGTCGCATCGTAATCTTTGGCCAATCGCTCCCTTGACCACTCCGAGTCTTTCCCAATATCGACGCCCGTCACAAACTCAACTCCTTCTTCACGCATCAGATTGACCCGGCGGTCAACGACCTCTTTCTTATCAAGTTTCATGTTGGGGATGCCATACATCAGCAATCCACCAATCCGATCAGCTCTCTCAAAAACGGTAACCTGATGGCCCGCGAGGTTAAGCTGATCCGCACAAGCAAGACCTGCAGGACCGGAGCCTACCACCGCAACCTTCTTCCCTGTCCGCTTGGCTGGAATCTGGGGCGTAAACCATCCCTCTTCCCAACCCCGATCGACAATAGAGCACTCAACATCCTTGATCGTAACGGGAGGCTCTATGTAACCGAGAACACACGACCCTTCGCAGGGAGCCGGGCAGACCCGGCCGGTGAATTCCGGAAAATTATTGGTTTTTCGTAAACGCTCGAGAGCTTCCTGCCAACGATTACGGTATACGAGGTCATTAAACTCCGGGATAAGATTATTCACCGGACAGCCACTGGCCATGCCGGAAATTAAAAGGCCTGTATGGCAATAGGGAGTCCCACAATCCATACAACGCGAACCCTGCTCCATCACTTTTTCGTCTGAGCGATGAGCATGAATCTCCTTCCAGTCCATGATCCGCTCAAGCGGCGGACGATTCGGAATGGTTTCCCGTTCGGTATCTAAGAATCCTGTTGCTTTTCCCATTGCGTCGAAATGTGTCTGTGTGGCGGGAGTGTGAATCTTCTCGTGCTGGAAAATGGAGACTTTGATCGCCCCACCACCGCATCGTATTAATATCTACTTCAATTCCCAACCTTTGCGTTTTCTTCGAATGCCGCAAGAATGACGGCATCTCCTTCAAGCCCACTTTCTTCGGCTCTTTTGATGGCGTTGAGAACCCTCTCGTAGTCGGCCGGTAACACTTTGAAAAACTGAGGCACGATCTTGCTCCACTCATCCAGAAGCCTCTTCCCCTTCTCACTCCCCGTGAGCTCAACGTGCTTCTCGATGCGATCTTTCACCTCTAAAATCTCGCTATCACCACACTCAATCAGGGGGTAAAGGTTGACCATTGCACGGTTAAGCTTGGACTCAAAGTCCCGGTTTTCATCGTATACGTATGCGACCCCACCACTCATGCCTGCCGCAAAATTGCGCCCGGTCCCACCAAGGCAGACCACCGATCCACCTGTCATATACTCGCAGGCGTGATCACCTACTCCTTCAACCACCGCGTGCACACCACTGTTGCGGACACAGAAGCGTTCGCCTGCCATTCCCGCGATATTAGCTTCGCCACTTGTCGCTCCGTAGAAAGCCACGTTCCCGATAATGATGTTTTCTTCAGGAACGAAGTCAGGGTGCGAGTTCCTTGGAGAGTAGACAATCACCTTAGTTCCACAAAGACCCTTCCCAATATAATCGTTAGCGTCTCCTTCCAATTCGAGCCTCATCCCTTGCGGACAAAATGCCCCGAAGCTCTGCCCTGCACTTCCCTTAAACTTGAGTTGAATCGTATCCTCAGGAAGCCCTTCGGCACCGTAACGACGACTGATCTCGGCACCGGTAATCGTACCCACCACCCGGTTGGTATTAAGAATAGGCAGCTCAGCAGAAACCTTGGCACCAGATTCCAGGGCAGGCCTGCAAAGCTCTAAAAGAGCGGTGTTATCCAGAGCCCGATCCAGAAGGTGATCCTGCGCCTGAGTGCAGTAACTACCTACCTGATCGCTGACCTCTGGCTGATAAAGAATGTTGGAGTAATCAAGCCCCTTGGCTTTCCAGTGATCAACCGCCTTGCGCATTTCCAGACGGTCGCAGTGACCTACCATCTCATTAATCGTCCGGAAGCCTAGCTTGGCCATCAGCTCCCGAATTCCTTCAGCGACGAAGTTCATGAAGTTCACTACGTTTTCAACCGCACCGTTGAACTTTTCCCGGAGGCGCGGATCCTGCGTGGCCACTCCAACCGGACACGTGTTCTTGTGGCAGACCCGCATCATGAGGCACCCAAGGGTCACCAGCGGCGCGGTCGAAAACCCATACTCTTCCGCACCGAGCAAAGCCGCAATAACGACGTCCCGGGCAGTTTTAAGCTGACCGTCCGTCTCCAGAACTACTCGACTTCGGAGATCATTCAGAAGCAGAGTCTGGTGAGTTTCTGCCAGCCCGAGTTCCCATGGGCATCCGGCGTGCTGAATCGAGGAACGAGGACTTGCGCCGGTCCCTCCATCGTGACCGGAAATGAGCACAACGTCTGCCTTCGCCTTCACCACACCTGCGGCCACTGTTCCAACTCCGATTTCTGAGACAAGTTTGACGTTTACCCGGGCATTGACATTCGCATTCTTGAGGTCGTGGATGAGTTCTGCCATATCCTCGATCGAGTAAATATCGTGGTGGGGCGGCGGAGAAATCAGGCCCACCCCTGGTGTCGTGCCTCGAACTTTTGCAATCTGCGGAAGGACCTTGTGCCCCGGAAGCTCTCCCCCCTCCCCGGGCTTGGCTCCCTGTGAAATCTTAATTTGCAATTCCTCAGCATTGACGAGGTAGTGACTGTGAACACCGAAACGTCCACTCGCGATCTGCTTAATGGCGCTTTTTTTTGAGTCCCCGTTGGGCAGAGGTTCAAATCGAACTGGGTCCTCTCCTCCTTCTCCTGTGTTGGAGCGCCCCCCGACCCGATTCATCGCTACGGCAAGAGCCTCGTGAGCCTCTTTGGAAATCGAGCCATAGGACATGGCCCCTGTTTTAAAGCGCTTCGCTATTTCAGAAGCAGGCTCGACCTCCTCCAGAGGAATTGCCTTCGCCGGGTCGAACTTGAACTCCATCAGTCCGCGCAGGGTATAGAAATCCCGTGACTGGTTATCGATCAGCTCACTATAGCTCGTGAAAATCTCATAATCTCCGAGCCGAGTTGCCTGCTGTAGAAGATGAATGCTCTGCGGGTTAAAAAGGTGGCGTTCACCATCGGCACGCCACTGATAGAGCCCCCCGGCATCGAGGGCCTCGTTCTCTACTTCCCGAGGCTTGAAGGCGTCATCATGACGAATTTTAACTTCCTGCGAAATCACGTCCAGCCCGATGCCCTCCACCCGCGAAGCGGTGCGACAGAAATACTTATCGACGACCTGCCTGTTTAGGCCGACACACTCAAAAATCTGTGCTCCTCGGTAACTGGCAACCGTTGAGATTCCCATTTTTGACATGGTCTTGACCACTCCTTTGATCGAGGCCTTGAGATACTTGGCGACCGCACTGTCGTAATCATCGGCAAGCTCCCCACTATCAATCATGGCCGCAATCGTATCGATTGCCAGATACGGATTAACGACATCGACTCCGTAGCCGAGGAGCACTGCGAAGTGATGCACCTCCCGCGGTTCGCCCGATTCGAGAACTATGGAGACCTTCGTGCGGGTTCCCATGCCGATCAAGTGGTGGTGAAGTCCCGCTACCGCAAGCAGCGCGGGGATTGGGGCATGGCTCTCGCCTACTCCACGATCCGAAAGAATAAGAATATTCACCCCTTCGCTGATAGCAGAATCAGCAGCAGCACAGAGCCTGTCCATCGCTTGCTCAAGATCTGAACCGAAAATCTCATTCTCAGAACCGTGCGACACGAGCTTCTCAGCAGATTCTGAATCCTGACCCACAAAGGTGTAGAGAATTGGAATGGTCTGACTCTTGAAGCCCTCTCTCTCAATGTTGTCCAAGGTCGCAAGAGAGGAACTGTCAATGATGGGGTTTTCCAGCCGGATCATTCGGCAATTCTCTGGCCGCGGATCGAGAATATCCTGTTCCGAACCTACAAAGGTTACGCTCGCGGTAATCAATTCCTCCCGAATCGGATCGATCGCCGGATTCGTGACCTGAGCAAAGAGTTGGCGAAAATAATTGTAGAGCAACTGAGAGCGATCCGAAAGCACAGCCATCGGGGCATCGTTACCCATTGAGCCAAGAGGCTGGTTCCCGGTTTCGGCCGAAGGCCCAAGAATGAATCTTTTGTCCTCAAAGGTATATCCAAAGGCCCGGTTACGCTGAATGAGATCATATCCCCTGAGCCGCTCTCTCTGATCAAATTTTGGCAGTTTATCAAAATGAAGCCGATTGGCGCTCAACCAGTCCCCATAGGGATTCTCCGCAGCGATCTCTTCCTTGACTTCATCATCTCCCACGATGCGGCCCTTGTTCGTATCGACCAGAAATATACGACCTGGCTCAAGGCGGCCCTTTTTCACCACAGTGGCAGGATCAACTTTAAGGACCCCAACTTCCGACGCCATGATCACAAGGTCATCTGATGTCACGTAATAGCGGGAAGGACGAAGACCATTCCGGTCAAGAACAGCACCGATGGAAATGCCGTCACAGAAAGCGATCGAAGCCGGCCCATCCCACGGCTCCATCATACAGGCATGATACTCGTAAAAATTCTTCTTGGTCTCCGTCATGTGTTCATGTTTTTCCCAGGGCTCGGGAATCATCATCATGACGGCATGCGGTAACGAACGCCCGGACAGAACGAGAAATTCAAGGCAATTGTCAAACATCGCGGAGTCTGACCCATCATCGCGTATGATAGGCAGAAGCTTATCAAGATCCTTTCCCAAGACCCCACTATCGAGAAGCTGCTGCCTTGCTTGCATCCAGTTCGCATTACCCCGCATCGTATTGATCTCTCCGTTGTGCGACATATAGCGAAAAGGCTGTGCACGGGGCCAACTGGGGAAGGTATTTGTACTAAAGCGCGAATGAACCAACGCCATCGCAGACTCCATGTCGGGGTGATGCAGGTCGGGGAAATACTCCCCAAGCTGACCAGTAGTCAGCATCCCTTTATACACGATGGTTCGGGCTGAAAGAGTCGCCGAGTAAAAGAAGTCTCCTCCATTCGAACCGCTATAACGGATGGCGTCAGAAGCCCGGCGACGTATAACGTAGAGCTTCCGCTCGAAATCCTGGTCATCCTCGATGTCATCGCTACGGCCAATGAAGATCTGTTTCATCAGGGGCTCACATGCCCTGGAATCGTCTCCGAGAATCTCACTTTTCACGGGAACATCACGCCAGCCAAGAACCACCTGTCCTTCCTCGTTTACAATTCCCTCAAAAATTGACATTGCCCGGGAACACGCGTCCTGCTCGGGTGAAAGATACAGGAATCCCACTGCGTAACGGCCTTCTTCAGGCAACTCGATGCCAATTCCCGCTGAGACGGTCTCAAAGAACTTGTGCGGCAATTGGAAGAAGATCCCGGCGCCGTCCCCGGTGTTTGCATCACATCCACACCCTCCGCGGTGATCCATGTTAACACACATCTCCAGCGCTCCCTCGATGATACTGCGAGATTTCTGACCCTTAAGGTGACAAAGGAATCCTACGCCACAGGAGTCTTTCTCGTTACCAGGATCGTAGAGCCCCTGCTTACGTGGCATTCCTGAGGCACGGAGGGGGCTTTGGCTCGCTTGCATATTGGTTTCGATAGTCAGCCCCGCCTAACGCGGGGCTCTACAACGCCCTGTCTGGGCCAGACTTTTTAGAGGTTGATGGTAGGAGACAAATATTTAGCGGCTCTATGTCCTGGTCAAGCTCCGGGTTCCCTCAGTTTTTCTGGCGGAACGATCAATGTTAACCGCTACAGCATCCCGCATCAACCCGGAAATGATTATCGCTCTGCCAGTCAAACGCAGCGAGGACATCGCGGAAGCGAAGGGCCTCATAGAGGAGCATCACAGACAGACTGGGTTTCCACGGGCACGGCTCCTTCTCGATGATTGGGAAGCCGCTCTAAGAAAACTGATCCGTGTAATCCCAAAGGAACGGGCCGAATTAGAACGACAGGAGTCTCAGCACGAGAATGCCACTGAACCCGTAGCCCTGAAGTAAATCATTGCCCCTCCCCGGTGTTATCCAGCATGGTCAGATCGTGACTGAGGAAAACGCTGAAGAGAATCATAACCCTGCGATACCAGAGGGAGAGACTGCTCACAGCGAGGAGCCGGATCCTGACAAAAGGAAAGGCTCTCTCCTCCTCAGAGTGAGGATTGTGATTCTCCTGCTCATGGGAGCCGCTTTTCTAGTCGTTGCGACTGCAAACAGGCAATCCATCACTATTGATCTCATCGCAAAGAAAATCGAATTCTCACTCTCCTTGACTCTGATCCTGACCTTTTTCTGCGGGACTATCGCAGGCCTTCTCCTTGCCTATTTTCGCCCATGGCGGAAGCGGGATTAACTACCCACCACTCGCTCATGCCTTACTCTCAATCTGTCAGCCGTTGGTGCTTTGGAGATTACTCCCTCGAAGAACTTGCCGAACGCGCGGCTAACATCGGGCTAAAGGGGGTCGACCTCCTGCACCCACAGGAGGTTTCCGCGATTCGCCCTTTTGGGCTCTCTTGCCCGGTCACGGCCGCACCAGAGCACGAGAGTGGAATCGGCTGTATCGAGCGCGCCTTCAATCACCGGGAACACCATGACACCCTCTACGAGATCTATCAGGAACTGATTCCGGCCGCAGCAGACTCCGACATCCCCCACGTGATTACCTTCAGCGGAAACCGCGAAGGAATCTCGAACGAAGAAGGACTCAATAACTGCGCCCTCGGACTGGAGAGAGTTCTTCCCCTTGCAGAAGAGCACAATGTTGTTCTGGTCATGGAACTTCTGAACTCCAAGGTTGATCACCCGGACTATCAGTGCGATCACACCAGCTGGGGAGTAGAGCTATGCAGAAAGATGGATCACCCACGATTCAAGCTCCTCTACGATATCTATCACATGCAGGTAATGGAGGGAGATGTGATCTCCACTATCCGTGAAAACATCGATTATATTGCCCACTTTCATACTGCTGGCGTCCCTGGCCGAAACGAACTGGGTTCGAACCAGGAGCTTAACTATCCGGCCATAGCCCAGGCAATCGCCAGCATCGGGTATAAAGGCTTCGTGGGTCACGAGTTTATTCCCACTGCAACCGATCCCTTCTCTTCTCTGGCTGAAGCAGTTCGGACATGGGCCCAGTCACCCTGAACTTCCCCATGCACTCAAGCTGCCCTTCATGAACTCTCCCTTGCACTCGGCTCATTACCGCATCCCATACTTTTGCCTTAAATTGCTGGCCTTTATAGGCGCCCAGGCATTCCTGACCTATTCTGCCTCAGCCATCCCCAACGCGGTCGGAGGCTTTCTGGCTCAAGCCGAAAGCCCCCTCAATGACACCGAAATTGGGGATCGCCTTCTCGACCCCGAACTCTGGGCTGGCCAACTCGAACTCCCCGGCACTTGGCGGGAGGAAGCGCCCATCGCCAGCGTGAAAGGAAGTTACCTCGCCGCCCGCCCAAAGGTAATGGGTCTCCCCGCTATTATGGTTCAAGCCCGCCACCGTGAGGGCAAGCTCGACTCACTCGCCATAACCTTCGCCGATGCCGGATCCTACTTCGGATATCTCAACGAGAAGCTTCCGCCCGGCCTGAGCCCCCGGCAGCAGCAAGCGGAACTTCAACGCCGTCTCGCCGCCAAGCAGCAGCAATTTTCCTCCTTCTTCCGTAAAACAGAAACCTCTCTCAGGGATACTCTACGCGAACTCACCGAGAAACGCCCACGGGATAATCATATTGGAAAGACAAGGACTCTCAGGGCAGAAGTTATTGATTACCAGAAGGGCAACCTCGCCCTCCGACTGCTGGTGGGAAATCAACGACTAATCCGCCTCCTTATCCAGCCTGTAGATTCTATCTCCAGGGAGTGGCTCGATACCGATCGCTCTGCCATGTCCACCAGCGCTCTCAGTCGGGTTTACGAGGGCCGAGTCACCAAACCCGATAATGGAGACGTCCTCATAGGGACTCTCTCCATTGTCCCCCAGGGCTACAAGCCCTACTGTGGACTCAATACGCTGACCATGGCAGCCCGTTACTTTGGACTGCATCTTGACGAAGACTGGCTTGCCGTCGCTGGCAAGTTCCAGAATACCGGATCAGCCGCTGGCTCGCAGCTTCCCCGCCTCTACCTCGCAGTGGCTCGAGAAGCGGCGTTGGACCTTCACAAGTCCAATGATTTCTCCCTTAACGAAGCACGAAAATCGATCGACCAAGGACTCCCCGTAGTAGTCTGGAGACGCTTTTCCGGCACCCGAAACAAGGCCCACTCTCGTCAAACTCTTCTGGCCGCCAAAAATCCAGATTATCGGATTCCTCGACCTGATACCGCTGCACGCGATTCATGGCCAGACCACAAGAGTCCTCTTCATGCCTCCGTGGTCGTCGGTTACAATCCCTCCCGGACAGAGGTTCTTTTCGTTGAAAGCTGGGCCGGCATGAAAATCCCTCGCCGTATGCGGGCTGAGGAGATGGCCGCGACGGCCTACCTTACCTTTTATTTCAAACCATAGTCCCTGTGGAAAATCCTACCCTCCAGTGGGCCTGTGAGCTGCGAAAGACGCCCAAAAAGGGCGAAATCTCATCGAATCGGAAAACCCCGTTGCGATTACGCACTCTGTGAGCTAGGGTTTCCGAGTCTACTGTGTGCGTCAATTCTTGGCTCGCGCCCGGACCGATGCTTTGACAAAGGGAGCAGCCCCTGCGGAGTGAGATCATGCCTTTACTGGAAGGTGTCACTTCGAAGGAAGCTCCCAACCTATTGGGCTACGGGAACGTGGCTTGCGTAGTCAAGGACGGCACGGCGGATGATCGCAAAAGCCCGCTCGTTCACCCGAGCGGGTTTTTCACTTCTGCGCTAAAACGGCATCTAGGCTCTACCTCAAGGCTACCCGGGATAATCCACGCTCCAGTCCATTTTCATCCAGCGAATGCGCTCGCTTTCAAAGTAAAAATGCCCGCTGAAGGTTTCCCCCTCAAGCATTCTTGGCAACCAGTGCTCATCATCTTCCCACATCATATCATAGGGAATTTGAGAAATTTTAGTCCACCGGGGAACCGCTTCCTCCGTTTCGCCTACCTCCCCCACAAAATCCTCCGCCATGAAAACATGGACAAAAATATCGGGAAGATCGCTCATCGCGAAAAAAAGCTCTCCCATTTTACGAGGCTTCACGGGGGTCACAAGAAGCTCCTCCTGAGTTTCCCGGATCGCTCCCTCAAGCGGCGTTTCGCCCGGCTCAATCTTGCCTCCTGGCGCATTGATTTTACCTGCACCGATTCCTCTTAATTTCCGCATAAGAAGAACGTCATTCCCATCACGGATAAACATCAGGGTTGCCCGCATCTCCGGCCTCCACTGGCCCCAGTCAATCGGTGAAGGCTCCTTGCTGAAATCTTCTTCTATACTCATCAATCCTCGAGGTAAGCCTCCACTCCCTCACAGGTGCAAACGAGATTTCGGTCTCCATGAACATTGTCAATCCGTCCAACCGAAGGCCAAAACTTATGATCTCTCAATCTCGCAACTGGAAAAGCCGCTAATTCTCTGGAGTAGGGACGGTTCCACTCATCGCAGGAAACCATCTCCGCAGTATGGGGAGCACGCCGCAGAACATTGTTCTCCGCATCCCAATCTCCGCTGATTACCTTCTGGATCTCTCCATGGATTGAAACCAGCGCTTCACAGAAACGGTCTAACTCCTCTTTTGACTCTGATTCTGTCGGCTCAATCATGAGTGTTCCTGCCACCGGCCAACTCATCGTTGGTGCATGAAACCCGTAATCGATCAACCGCTTGGCTACATCCTCCACCGTAATTCCACTCTCTTTCTGAAGAGGGCGCAGGTCGATGATACACTCATGAGCCACTCGCCCCTTCGCTCCGGTGTAGAGCACTGGGAAGTAATCCTTCAGCCTGTGAGCAATATAATTTGCGTTGAGAAGAGCGACCTTGGTGGCAGCCACCAGCCCTGCCACACCCATCATCCGAATATACATCCACGAAATCACATTGATCGAAGCGCTGCCCCATGGGGCCGAACTGACAACCCCATCCCGGTCGCCCAGCAAAGCGTGCCCGGGCAGATACTCAACCAGATGGCTGGCTACCCCGATCGGGCCAACACCCGGACCTCCACCTCCGTGAGGAATACAAAATGTCTTGTGGAGATTGAGATGACAGACGTCAGCCCCAATTCCACCAGGGCTGCAGAGTCCGACTTGGGCGTTCATATTTGCTCCATCCATGTAGACCTGCCCTCCGTGAGAGTGCACTGTTTCGCAGACCGTTAGGATAGTCTCCTCAAAAACACCGTGAGTTGAGGGATAGGTCACCATTAAGGCTCCCAGATGGCTGCTATGCTCTTCACATTTGGACTGCAGGTCCTCCACATCGATATTCCCCTCCTCGTCACACTTGATGGGAACTACCCGAAAACCTGCCATCACCGCAGATGCTGGATTTGTCCCATGAGCTGAAAGAGGAATAAGGCACACGTCCCGATCAGGATTACTTCTGTCTTGATGATAGCGGCTAATCGCCAGCAACCCCGCATATTCACCCTGAGACCCTGCGTTGGGCTGAAGCGAAACCGCGGCGAACTGGGTAATCTCAGCCAGCCATTTCTCAAGAGTTTCCAACATCAGGCGGTAACCCCCTGCCTGCTCCGCCGGGGCAAAGGGGTGAATAGAACCGACCTCAGGCCAGGTGACCGGCATCATTTCCGAAGCCGCATTCAACTTCATGGTGCAGGACCCAAGTGCAATCATGGACTCGTTCAGCGCAAGGTCTTTCCCCTCAAGTCGGCGCAAGTAACGCATCATCTCGGTTTCACTGTGGTAAAGGTTAAAGACTTCGTTATCGAGAAATGAAGAGCTCCGCGCCAGCCCCTCTGGCAGCCCTTGCTCTTCCTCGCTCTCCATCGTTACCCCGAGGCAGCCGAGAACCTCATCAACCTCTCTCAAGGTCACCGTTTCGTCCAAGGTGATTCCCACCTGTCCCGCACTTACGAGACGGAGGTTGTAACCCTTACTGGCGGCAGCCTCAACGATCTCTCCCGCTTTTTCTCCAAGCTCTACGGTGAGCGTATCGAAGAAACCGCTCCCCACGCAGTGGAAACCCGATCGCTTTAGTGAACACGCCATCCGCCCAGTCAAGGAGTGGATCCGAGAGGCTATTTTACGCAAACCATCAGGACCATGATACACCGCGTACATGGAAGCCATTACCGCGAGGAGGACCTGAGCAGTGCAGATGTTAGACGTGGCCTTGTCGCGGCGGATATGCTGCTCACGGGTTTGAAGAGCCAGCCGGTAAGCCGGCTTGCCTGCATGATCTACGGAGACCCCTACCAACCTCCCAGGCAACTTTCGCTTCAGCGCGTCCCTGCAGGCGATATACGCGGCGTGGGGACCACCAAACCCTAGGGGAACCCCGAAACGCTGCGTGGATCCAACGCATAAGTCGGCGCCAAAGGCTCCGGGCTCTTTCAAAATCGTGAGCGCCAGGGGATCCGCCGCCACTACCAGAACCCCTCCTCCGGCGTGCACTTTCTCCGCCAGTCCTTCGTAATCACAGACCGATCCCAGGGTGTCGGGATATTGGACAAGCACCCCTGAGAAGCCCCCTTCATCTGCTGAAAAATCCTGCCATCTTCCAATAACAAGGTCCATTCCGAGAGCCTCGGAGCGGGTTCGAAGAATATCGAGAGTTTGAGGATGGCAGTTGCAGTCAGCAAAAAATCTCGTCGCTCTGGGGCTTACTGCCTGAGCCATCGCCATCGCCTCTGCCGCTGCGGTGCCTTCATCAAGCAATGAGGCATTTGCAACATCCATTCCCGTCAAGTCCACAACCATACTCTGAAAGTTGAGCAATGCCTCCAGCCGCCCCTGTGCGATTTCAGCCTGATAGGGAGTGTAGGCCGTATACCACCCGGGGTTCTCTAGAATGTTGCGCTGGATCACCGCAGGAGTTTTTGTTCCATGGTAACCTTGTCCAATCAATGAGCGCCGCACTTCATTCCGCGACATCACTGCTTTCAACTCGTCTAGGGCTTCGCTTTCACCAAGCGAGTCCTCCAGAGACAGCTCCTTCCCAAGGCGAATAGGCTGGGGCACCGCCTCCTCAATTAGGGAGTCGAGGTTATCACAGCCCAATTCCTGCAGCATGTCCGCACAGCGCTGCTCGGACGGTCCTATGTGACGTTCGGGGAAACCGGAGGGAATAACCACTTTGGAACTCTCTGGCGCCGGGGGCGCACTAGGAGGCACAACAGGAGTTCCCATGCCGTCAACTGATCAGATCTTCGTAAGCCGTCGCGTCAAGAAGGTCATCAAGGTCCCCCGCGTCTTCCAGTCGGATCTTGAAGATCCAACCCTCCTCGTATGGGCTACTGTTGATCACCGAGGGATCTCCCTCCAGCTCTGTATTGATCGCAGCGATCTCTCCTCCCAATGGCGAGTAGATTGGACTGGCGGCCTTGACTGATTCCACGGTGCCAACTTCATCTCCACTGCCCACGGCCTGACCAACCGAAGGCAGCTCAACGAAAACGACATCGCTCAATTCTTCCTGAGCGTGATCCGTAATACCAACCGTGGCGAGGTCACCTTCGATACTGACCCACTCATGATCTGATGTGTAATGAAGATTATCGGGAATGTTCATTGCGTCTGCTGGTAGTATACCTAGCGCCTTAACCCTTCTTGTAAAAAGGCTTTTTCGATACTTCTGCAGGAATCATCCGTCCCCGCACCTCGACGGACACCGCAGTTCCTACTCGTGCGATGTCCCTGGGCAGGTAAGCCATGCCAATTCCAACCCCAACAGACGGCGAAAGGGTTCCACTTGTCAATCTTCCCAGTTCTTGCCCATCCGCGGAAAACACAGCACAGCCGGGGCGGATTGGCGGCCCCGGCTCGAGACATTTCAGAGGGGCCAGAACCTCCGCCGAGCCCTCGGATTTCTGGTTCAGGAGCACTTCTCTTCCTACAAATTCCTCTTTCTCCAAGTCCACGAAAAAGCCAAGCCCGCTCTCCAGCGGTGTTCGTTCCGGGCTTAAGTCCGACCCATTCAGGGGATAACACATCTCAAGACGAAGTGTGTCTCGCGCTCCGAGGCCACACGCCCGCGCCCCATCCTCAAGAGCCCTGCGAAACCAGTAGCCCCCTGCTCCGGCTCTGCAAAAGAGCTCGAAGCCGTCCTCCCCGGTGTATCCGGTCCGACAAACAAGGAGACGATGACCCTCGATCTCAAAGCAATCCACTTCATTTCTCCTCGGAAGGGTCCGACCACCCATAATCCGGGAATACACCTCCGCCACCAAGGGCCCCTGCACGGCCATTCCAGCCATCTCCGAACTCTGGTCCGTAAGGTCTATCTCTTCCTCAGTCTTGTTCGCCCTCATCCATGCATATGCTTCCGCAACCCGCGCCGCATTCACGACAAGCAGAAAACTACTCTCCTCCAGGCGATACAGAATGAGATCATCAATCACCCCCCCTTCTTCATTAAGAAGAAAGGTGTATTGAGCCTCTCCCTCGGAAAGCTCCTTCACGTTGTTCGTGAGCATTCGATTAAGCCACTCAGCAGATCCGGGACCCTCGACGCGCAGATGACCCATATGGGATATATCAAAAATACCTGCACCCTGTCGCACTGCCTGATGCTCCTCCAGAATAGATCCATAGCGGATCGGCATCTCCCAGCCTGCAAAGCCTACCAGCTTGGCTCCAAGCTCAAGATGCACTTCGCGCAGCGGCGTCTCTTTCAGTTCTCCGCTCACCTCCCGGATGCTGTGAGGCCGGATCGGGCTTGTCAATGAGCGCTTCCCGCCCTTTCTTCCTCCTGTGCCCCTTTTGAACTCGCTGGAGCTAAAATTCAGGTGGATCGCCTTCCCCGGTCTGATCCGGGGAATCGGCATCATTCATTTATTTGTCTTCGTGCTCCTGGTCCTACTGCCGGCGGCCAAGAGTTCCTTTGCCTTTAATACTCAGGCAATTGCCGCTGGTGAATACTGGCGGCTAATCTCATTTGCAGCTGTCCCGCCCGTTGAACCCCAAGGGTCGCTCCTGTTTGCTACCCTTTTTATGTATATCGCCTTCAGAATCACTGTCATGTTCGGCAATGGTATCGAGGAAGCCTGGGGGGCCTTACGAGCGTCAATCTACGTCTACTCCACTCTCGCATGCATGATCCTCTCCCAATTCCTCGTGAAATCTGAGAACCCTTACGGAGGAATTACGCTCTACGGGCAATTGTTTTTCGCCTTTGCAACCCTCTTCCCACGAGTGGAATTCTTGTTGTTCTTCATTCTCCCCATTAAGGTCTGGGTCCTCGGAATCATCGGAGGAGTCCTGATGCTCTTTTTGGCATTCCAGTCTCCGGAGGATGCCGTCCTCCAATTACTTCCCGCTCTGCCCTACCTGCTCTGGGCATGCCCTCGTCTCCTCAAATGGTATGTGGCCCGTGGTCAGACCATGGCTCGGAGGGCTAAGTTTCAACAAGGCGTCCTGCCAGAAGGCGAGGCGTTTCACCACTGCGCCCAGTGTGGCGCCACGGATTCCTCTCATCCTGAACGGGAGTTCCGAGTTACCGAAGAAGATCAAGAGCTTTGCAGTAAATGCCTGGATTGATTAGCTTGGGACCCTCTCCCTTTTTGTGACATGCCTGACTTCAGTCAACTGCCCTCCGTAGAGACGCTAGCCAAGCGCCTCACGGGGGAGAGCGATCTCCCTCGCCCTCTCGTCACGGGCTTTGTCAAACGCCGTCTCTCTGAGTGGCGTACCCGGCTCGCCGAAGGAGAAGCTGCCGATAGAGCTTCCATCGAACAGGAGATCCAGAGTGGCCTTAAGGATTTTTCTTCTTCGAGGCTCCAGCCTGTCATCAACGCTACAGGAGTTATCATCCATACCAACCTCGGTCGATCTCCCCTCGGCCAACGCGCATCTGGAACCCTGAGCGAGGTTGCCACGGGATACTCCAACCTCGAATTCAACCTCCTCGACGGAAAACGGGGAAAGCGGGCGGGCTATCTCGAAACCGCACTTGCCGTTCTCCTGGAGACCAAGGCCGCCACTGCGGTCAATAATTGCGCTGCAGCCCTCGTCCTGACCCTTCGCACTCTGATCTCCTCTGAAAAGAACGAGGTCATAGTCAGCCGAGGGGAACTGGTGGAAATTGGGGGTGGATTCCGCATCCCTGAGGTTCTCGAAACTTCCGGGGCGAAACTGATCGAGGTGGGAGCCACTAACAAAACTCATCTCAAGGATTATGCCGACGCCATCAGTGATCGTACTGCCCTGATCCTCAAGGTTCACCGGTCCAATTTTTACCTCGAAGGATTCACCGATGAGCCAGATGTAACTGAGATTTCATCCCTTGCCCACAATCACGGCATCCCCCTTGTTGAGGACCTTGGATCAGGAGCGGTAATGAACACTGATCAGCTGGCGCCCATCGATCATGAACCAACCCCGCAGGACGCCCTCCGCAATGGCATCGACCTTGTGATATTTTCAGGCGATAAACTTCTTGGCGGGCCTCAGGCAGGAATCATCGCCGGAAATGCAGACTTGGTGGAACGCATCAAGTCCGAGCCTTTCTTCCGGGCGGTCCGCTGTGACAAGCTTATCCTCACAGTACTGCAGGAATGCATCGACGACTACCTTGCGTGCAAGGGAGAGACAAAACCCAGTATCCCTGTCCTCGATTTTCTCTCCACCCCCGTGGAAGAACTTCGTATTCGTGCGGAAGAGATTTCCTCTCAGCTGAAGGATCTCTCCTTCCCGGTCTCTATCGTAGAGACCCTCTCCAGAACCGGAGGCGGCACTATGCCCCGCGCAGAAATACCATCGATCGCCCTCGAGATTACATCGGTTGGATCTTCCCTCGGAAAACTGGCCCGAATCCTGAGGTGTGGTGACCCTGCAATCGTAGGTTACGTCAGTGACGACAAATTCCTCCTCAACCTACGCACCGTTTTTCCCTCGCAGGATCAAAGCATTGTCAACGCTCTCCTTGAGACCCTGCAATGAATATGGTTCGGCTCATCGGGGTGCTCGGTTTAATTCTTCTTTCCTCCTGTGGGGAGTCCCTGAACAAGCAGCGCGCGGAAATCCGCACATCCTTCTCCGAGTTCCGTCAGGCCTTCTACGCCAGAAGAGGAGAGGAGGCTCTCCGCTACGTCAGCCAAAGAACGTTCGACTACTACGATCGCCTTCTTCCTCACTTACTTAACGCCGACGAGAGGGGCCTGAGCGACCTCCCCCCATTCGCCCTCTTCGCCTGTCTCTCTCTTCGCCACAAGTATGGTCCGGAAGACCTAGCTACCACAAACAGCCGAAGGATCATACGGGAGGCCTTTGACTCTATGACCTTTCCCGGTGGAGCACCCCACTTTCTGGACATCGGAGAAATTCTTATCAGGCAACCGGGAGAGGAAGCCGTCGCCACTGTCTTTCTCGCGCCAGGAGAGAAACATGGTGACGCCCTTGTCTCTTTTGTCTGGGAGGGCGGAATGTGGAAAGTGGATCTGACATCCGTCTTCGGGGTGCTCTCCCCCCAACTGGAGCAATATTTGAAGGACCCCGCGGCCAGCAGGGCTCAAAGAGCCCTCCATTATCTCCAGATCCATGAAAACGACCGAATAGGAGGAGAAATCCTCCAACCGGTGACGAGATAAAGGCTCCTCGCAGGTCTTTACTGGCAGGCCTTTCTTCCCCGCCGGGCCGCAATCTCTTTTAAATCTTCAAAAAACAGTAAAATCCCTTGAAATCCCACTGTCGGTGGGTAGCCTCCGCGCCCCATGGCTCGCGCTGCAGGAAAAGCCAAAACCCGGAAAGCCGTCGCTAAACGTTTTAAAGTGACTGGCTCCGGCAAAATATTGCGGCGGAAACAAGGCAAGCGACACATTCTCCAGAAGAAGAATCGCAAGCGTAAGCGGAACCTCGGTAAAGCTGCACTTGTTTCCGAAGCAGATCTCAAGAACGTAAGGGCAAGCCTGCCCTTTTCCTGAGAAGCACTTCCTGCTCGTCGCCACGGAACACAAACAGCCACCCCGGCGTTGCCTCTTACACAGCCTTCCTGTTCAAGCGGGATACGAGCGAATGAGACTGTGGGAGGACTACTAAAACAGTTCGCTTCAGAAAGAAAAAAAAATGCCACGCGCAACCAATGGTCCAGCCAGTCGCAAACGACGCAAAAGAGTCCTGCTTCGTGCGAAAGGATTCCGGGGCTTTCGTTCAAAGCTCTATCGCTATGCCAAGGACGCTGTCTACAAGGCTCAGCAACATGAGTATTACGACCGGAAAAAGCGAAAGAGCCAGTTCCGCCGTCTCTGGATTCAGCGTATCAGCGCTGCTGTGCGCGAGCGTGGTTTGACCTATTCCCGATTTATGGAGGGCCTCAACGCTGCAAGTGTCGAGGTTGACCGGAAGATCCTTGCTGATCTCTCGGTGAACGACCCTGCCGCGTTCGATGCCATCTACGACAAGGCCAAGACGGCCCTGGAAGGCAAAGCAGCCTGAGTCCTAATCCGCCAGCTGCAATTTCCTACAGGGTCGCCACGTGCGACCCTTTGCTGTTTATGGCAGAAGCTTCCTCTTCAATAGAAAATCCGGTTGTCCCCAATTATGAGAGCCATGCCTTTCTCATCCAGTAATAGCCCTGCCAGAAGGAGCCGGTGATCTCTGAATAAGAAGAACCCTTTCCCCCTATTGATCCTGATGAAAGAAGAGATCGCCAATATCCAAACCGAGGCCCTTTCAGCTATCGCGGCCGCTGCAGGTGAGCAGGAACTCGAGGAAGTCCGCATTGCGTTCCTGGGAAAAAAAGGGCGCTTGACCGTTGCCTCAGCTGGAATGAAGGACCTTTCCAAGGATGACAAACCAGTGATTGGTCAGTTACTAAATACCACTCGATATGCCATCACTGAGGCCCTCGACACCAAGGGGGGGATTTTACAGGACGATGCCGATGCCGCTTCCGTCGAGGGCATCGATCTTTCTCTCCCAGCACTACCGTTGCATCCGGGCAATCTCCACCCTCTTACTCTCGTAAAAGACCGAGCCATCACCATCCTCAGGCAGCTTGGTTTTTCTCTGGCCGAAGGCCCTGAGATTGAAACGGAGTTTCACTGTTTCGATGCTCTTAACACTCCCGCTGAGCATCCCGCTCGGAACGAAAAGGATACCTTTTACTTCGATAGTGGAAAATTACTTCGAACGCACACTTCGACAGTCCAGGTTCGCACCATGGAGAATCAGGCTCCTCCAGTCCGGGTCATCGCTCCTGGATCATGCTACCGGCGTGACGAAGTCGACAAGACGCATCTTCCTGCCTTCAATCAACTGGAGGGACTTTACGTCGATAGCGATGTTCAGGTGGGCGATCTCAAGGGAGCCTTAGAATTCTTTTACCGGGCGATGTTCGGCGAGGAAACAAAGGTTAGGTTTCGCCCTCATTTTTTCCCCTTCACCGAGCCCAGTTTTGAAATCGATGCCCTGCTGAAACTCAAGGGAGAAGAGCCAAAATGGATCGAAGTTGCCGGCTGTGGAATGGTCGACCCCGCGGTCTTCGATGAAATATGCAAAGCGCGGGGTGATGATTTCTACGATCCTGACAAGGTAACTGGCTACGCCTTCGGAATGGGCCTCGATCGCCTCGCCATGATTCAGTGGGGCATCAAGGACATCCGCCTTCTGATCGAGAACGATGCAAGATTCCTCTCCCAATTCGCCTGACTTCATCCCCTTGGACTGGACAAAGTTTACTCGACGTGTCGACAACCCTTGAGACCTCAAATAAATGCTAATCTCGAAAAAATGGCTCAATGAGCATCTCGATGTCACGGATCTCAGTAACAGTGCATTCGATGACATTCTGACCTTTGCTGGCGTAGAGGTAGAGGGAATCACCGAAAAAGGTATCGCTTCGGATCTGGTGGTCGTCGCCGAGGTTGTCGCGAGCGAACAGCACCCTAATGCAGACCGGCTAAGTGTCACAAAAGTAGATGCCGGGGAACCTGAGCTTCGGCAGATCGTATGCGGAGCTAAAAACTACCAGGTAGGGGATAAGGTTCCATGTGCACTTCCGGGCGCGGTGCTCCCCGGAGACTTTGAGATCAAAGAGACCGTCATGCGCAAAGTAGAGTCCAGAGGGATGCTCTGCTCCGCAGTCGAGGTGGGACTGGGATCCGATCATAGCGGGCTGATGATTTTGCCTCCCGATTGGGAAACAGGAAAGCCTCTCCGGAAATTCGTAGACGACGATACTGTCTTTGAAATCGAAGTTACCCCCAATCGCCCGGACCTGCTCAGCCACTATGGCATGGCAAGGGAGCTATCAGCGCTCACCGGCCGTGAGATCAAACCCGTTGAGATTCCATCCATAGAACCCAAGGCTGCTGATAATACCCTCTCTATCGAGGAGCAGAAAGTATGCGCCTTCTACACCGCGACGAGAATCCGGAACGTAAAGGTAGCCGAAAGCCCAGCTTGGTTGAAAGGCAGACTGGAGGCAATTGGCCTACGACCGATAAACAACATTGTCGACATAACTAATTTTGTTCTCCACGAGGTAGGCCAACCCCTTCATGCCTTCGACGCTGCACAAGTCGATGGCGGAATCCGGGTTCGCTACGCCCAGGAGAATGAAACCTTCGCCGCCCTTGATGAGCAGAGCTATGATCTGGAGACCTCTGATTGTGTAATCTCGGATGAGTCGGGAAAGGCCCTTGCCCTTGGAGGAGTAATGGGAGGAGAAACTTCGGGCGTTACCAGTGCCACCACTGAGGTGATTCTTGAGTCCGCGTGGTTTGACCCCCCAAGCATCCGAAGGACCGCCCGGCGCCTTAACCTGCACTCCGACTCGTCATACAGGTTTGAAAGAGGGGTCGACCCCCAAGCCGTCACCAGAGCTTCAGCGCTCGCAGTAAAGCTTATTATTGAACTGACAGGTGGAGATATCGAAGGCGCCCCTGTCTTTGCGGGCGCGGCCCCGGAAATGACAGGCAGCGTCTCCCTGGAACCGGAACGCCTCCATCAGATGGTCGGAGGGTCTATCTCAATTGATTCTGCCCAGAAAGCCCTTGAGCGCCTCGGACTAGTCCAAGAGGGAAATAACCAGTGGAAGATTCCAAGCTATCGCATGGACCTTCAGCGCCACGTAGATCTTGTGGAGGAAATCGTTCGCGTCAATGGACTGGATTCCATCCCTTCGCGAAATCTATCCACCGCTGCTCCGCTCGGAAAAGTTGATGCCCGCTATGATCTCGAAATCGCCCTGAAAATGCAGTTGGCCGCACTGGGTTTCTTTGAAGCTCAGTGCATAAAGCTGATTTCTGAAGACCAACTGCGTGATGCTCTTCCCCTCCGCCCCATGCAGGAAGGAGACCTCATAAAGGTCCGACTCCCTCTCAGTGAGGATCATAGTGTAATGCGCCCGAGCATCAGCCCCGCTCTTCTCTCTACCGCAAGCCGGAATGTCCGACAGGGAGCGAAGGAAATACGCTTTTTTGAAACGGGAAGATGTTTTCGGAATGCTGGGGGCGGAAAAGCGACTGATTTAGAGACAGACGTGATTGGGATTATCCTCGGAGGACGGAAAAACCCGAGCTCCTGGCAGGACAATAACATTAAGATGACCAATGCGTTTGATCTGAAGGGTGTCCTCGCTTCGATTCTACCCGGTGTAGAAGTCCAGCTCTCTCCGGTAAAGTCGGAAAATTTTCTCCTTAGCGCCCAGATTCTGGCCAACGGAAAAACGATCGGTTCTTTTGCTCAGCTGTCGCCCTCCCGGGGTCGCGAACTGGACTTCGGATTTCCCGTATACCTCGCAGAGCTGGACCTCAACAGAGTGTGTGAACTCCGGAAACGAAGCTCGCGCATTACGGAGCTCCCTCAATTCCCGGGCTCTTCGCGCGACGCAGCCATGGAAGTCCCCGCAGACTTGGCCAACACTGATATCGAAAAGGCCATTCGAAAGCTGAATGAGCCCCTTCTTGTCTCCTTCGGATGCTTCGATGTATTTCGAGACCCGACAGGCAAGCAACTGGACGCAGGGAGAAAATCTCTCGCCTACACCTTTCACTATCGCTCCGACGATAGGACCGTCACGAGTAAGGAGGTTGATACTGCCCACCAGAAAACGCTAGGACACCTCAGGGACACACTTCCCATCAGCTTTAGGTAGCGGAGAAAACCGACTCGTCTCAGGCGAGATCTTCAGCAGTGACTGAACGCTTTTCCCGTGAACCCAGGAGAAGGGCTTGATCAACAACCCGGGCTGAACTTCCGTCGAACCGATAACTATGGCAATTCGGACACACCGCCGTGGCCAAACCCACAATCGACTCACACCCCTCGCACACCTGATACTCCCCGGGGTTTGAGGCAATTTCCTTCGCCTTGGCTAGGCGTTCGCTTGAAGCAGTTTCCACAGCGCTTGGGGCGTGTGTGACTTACGACGAGGTTTCCACAAGGGAGGTGCCTCAGATCGGGAGAGGACAGATTAGGAACCGGCAGCAGCCTTGATTGCCTTAACTGTCTTGCTTTTGATATTGGCTCCCTTGTTTTTGTGGTAGAGCCCCTTGAGAGTTGCCCTGTCAACCGCCGATGCGAGAAGCTTCATTCCGCTTTGCGCCTCTTCAGTGTTCCCAGCTTCAGCAGCTTCGAGCGTCTTCTTCCTGAGGGACTTCACCCTCGTTCTGAGTGTCTTGTTGCGATCGGTCCGCCGCTCTGCCTGACGAACCCGCTTCAGCGCTGATTTTGAATTAGCCATTATAAAATCCCCGAGGGGCCGACGAACCTAGGCAAGAAGACGCCTCTGTCAAGCACGCGCAACTGAAAATCAAGGAACCCTCGGTAATTCCCGCCCAGTTAAATTGACGGGCCACCCCTGAAAATACGAGTTTGTCCCGTTCCCTCCTCAGGACGCCATTCCGCAACGCCTTCCCCCGCGGGGAAAAGCGGCAGACCGAAAAGCGAGCCTCTAATCACCCGGACCTCGGCTCCAACCCCAACCCGTCTGTAGAAGTCTATGACATCACGGGATTTCATTCGGATACAACCGTAGCTGGCAGGCCTCCCAATCGTTCGCTCCTCGGGAGTACCGTGGATATATATATAGCGGCGGAAGGCATTTCGGTTCTTCTTCTCGGTCCCTTTAAGCCAGATGATTCTCGAAACGATAGGATCTCGTCCTGGCGAATTGGGCCTGAGGATTTCGCCAGTCCGGCGCCGGCTTTTAAATACCGCTCCCGCTGGTGCCCCCTCCCCTATCTTCCGAGCAATTCGCATCGTTCCGAGAGGGGTATTCATACTTCCGGGCTTATCCCCCAATCCAAATTTTGAGGTCGAAATACGATAGCTTTTCACCGGTGCCCCCTCTTTGAAAATCATCATTTTCTGGTCACGCACGCTGACAATGACCTCATTCCCCGGATCAATCTTTGCACAGCTGCTGAGGAGAAGGGAGAGCAACCCACCTAGCAAAAGAATCCCTGCTCGGCTTGGAAGTATTGCTTCGGTCATCAAACAGTGAAATGGAGAATTGGCTCCAGAAGCTACTCCACCTGTCGGTCCCCGGTGGCAGCACTCCAAGATATCGCGAACGACGATATGGAAGTATAGAAAAAGCCCAAAGGAAAGGGAAGCAGGAAAATAAAGGAAACCATATTACCGCTGAGGAGTGCGTCGATCAGCACAAAGAGAAAGAACACCCCAAAGAAAAATTCTAAAATCGGCGTCGCGGATTTGATTGCCTTGTATCGGCTCTTTCTGGGAGAGGATGACTTTTCCTCCCTGATTTTTTCCACTCCATATTTAGGCGTCCGAACAAATCCGGACTCCATATTGAGCAGCGCCTCCATTACCGCACGGGCGTTATTTATGGACATCCCAATCCCGAGAGCAAGGAGGCAGGGCAGGTAAACGATCTCCTTCCACCAACTCTTGGGGTGAAGAGCCTTCTGAGACATGAGGTAAAAGAAGACCACTGACCCTGAGGCAAAGATAAAAATAGGGATATGAATCAGCGCTTTCACCCAGAGACTCATTTCTGGCTGATACTTCGTGTTCGGGAAAATGAGGAAGCAAAGAGCCATTAGAAGCAACCATGCGAAGTTCGAAGTCAGGTGGGCTGTTGCTTCTAGCTTCACATACAAAGGAAACTTACTCTTCCAGATGGCTGGCAGGACTTTCTTACAGCACTGAATCGACCCCTTGGTCCACCGGTGCTGCTGACTCTTGAAACCATCCATGTCTACCGGGAGCTCTGCCGGAGTCTCGACTTCATTCAGGAAGATGAATCTCCAGTCCTTCAACTGTGCACGGTAACTGAGGTCCATATCCTCAGTGAGGGTATCATGCTCCCATCCGCCGGCATCGCTGATACACTCCTTGCGCCAGATACCTCCAGTACCATTGAAAGTGAAAAATCGGCCACTGCGGTTACGGGCTGTTTGCTCAAGCTCAAGATGCCCATCGAGAAACATAGCCTGAACCCTTGTGAGCAGGTTGTAATTCCGGTTGAGGTGCCCCCATCGAGTCTGAATCAGACCGATCTTGTCATCCGTAAAATAATGGATCGTTTTCTGCAGAACATCAGGATTAGGCACGAAGTCTGCATCGAGAATGAACACATATTCCCCCTTCGCCGTTTCTAATCCATTTTCAAGAGCTCCAGCCTTGAATCCAGTCCGGTCTTCCCGGTGAATAAGCTCAGCATCAAAGCCCTCGCCCTGAAGCTTAAGGATCTCTCCTTCGGCTATTGAGGTTGTTTCGTCAGTTGAGTCGTCCAGTAGCTGGATCTGGAGTTTGTCCTTAGGGTAATCAAGTTGCGCTACCGAGGTTAGTAAGCGCTTCACGACATGCATCTCGTTGAACACCGGGAGCTGGACCGTAACGAGAGGAAGCTCAGAAAACCTCGTCTTAATCTCCGGGCGCCGCCAAGAGTGCCTCAGATAGAGGTAGACAATGCACAGCCTGTGGCAGCCATACCCAGAGAGGCCAAGGAGGGCCAAGACGTAGGCTACATACCAGCTCCATTTTAGAAATTCCATGTTGCTTGTAGTAGATTGGTAATACGTTCAAGAACGGGTGCAAGAGCTACGAAAGAGCGTCCAACCTCTAAAGCGCTTTGCCCGATACCCCCTAGAAAGTCAAGTTCTTAACCTTTATTCACAGTCCCGGCGTATTTATGAGCTTCCGCTCTGTTAACTCTTCTCGGGAGCAGTTCGGCTGCAGGCGTAGTCACTCTTGCAAGAACCCAATCTCCCCCCTAGAGGAATAACGTGAACCAAAACCAACCCTTGCCTACTGTAGCTATTCTTGGTCTGGGAATCATCGGATCTCAAGCTGCCGACCACATAGCTAACGGAGGGTATCCCTCTATAACTTGGAGCCGCAGCGCCAGAGACCGGCCAGATTTCGAAGCCGACCCGAAGGCAGCCGCTGATAAAGCCGACATAATCGCCTGTTACCTCAAGGACGTCGAGGCCGTAAGAAAGACCTTCGAGACAATCAAGCCCGTCCTATGCCCGGAAAAGACCTTCATCAATCATGCTACAATCGACTATGAAACTACTGAATATCTAGTGACCGAGTGCGAGCGAAAGGGCTGCGCATTCCTGAATGCTCCTTTCACCGGCAGCAAGGTGGCGGCAGGCAAAGCTTCCCTCGTCTATTACGCTGGAGGCGACGAACATCTAATCGAGCGCCTGCAACCTTTCCTAAAAACTACTTCCGCGCATGTCATGAGAGTCCCGTCTCCTTTGGCTGCTACAATTTTAAAGCTGACAACTAATCTCATTACGGCCTCCACCGTTCAGGCACTCGCAGAGGGTCTGAGCATTAATATTGCCCACGGGATTCCAGCCCATACCTATCTTTCAGCAATCGATCCAAACGCCTGTGCGTCTGCGCTCATTGAAATGAAGGGCCCTACCATGACGGAAGGAGATTACGATCCACACTTCTCCCTCTCCAACATGCTGAAAGATGCTCGCTACATGCTGGACCTCGCAGAAAGAGCAGGACTTGAAACCCCCGGAATCGCAAATACAACTGCTCAGATGCAAAAACGTAATGATCTCGGTGAGGGTGAGAGGGACTTCTCCATACTCTTCAGACAATTCACCCAGGAATGAGCAATCTAGTTCACGAGCAAGAATCCTCTCCGCTACAAATCCCGCTGTCTCCGCGAGCCGTCCTGCGTATGACCGGTCCGGATCGCCTCCGCTTTCTCAGCGGTCAGGTATCACAAGATGTATCACTCGCTACTGAAACGGAGGCTGCGTATACCTGCGTCCTCAACGCCAAAGGCCAACTCGATGCCGTATGCCACATCCGGATCTACGAAGACAGCTACCTAATCGATGCTCCGATTGAATTACGGGAGCATCTCATGGCCCGCCTCGACCGTTATCTTATCGCTGATGACGTTGAGATCTTGGATGAGTCAGATGATTGGGCCATCACTCATCTTCTCAACTATCCAGATCGTCCAGTTGGGAAACTCTCCTGGGTTACGAAACGGCTTGGGGAACGAGGTTTGGACATTTTTTCCAGGACCGGGCTTCCAATCGAGGGAGTAGGAGTAGCGACAGAAGACTACTATGAAGCCCTCCGAGCACTTCATGGGATTCCCAAGTGGGGATCAGAGCTTCAATTCAGTCAACTGCCACAGGAGGCAGGGTTAGAGAATGACACCATATCCTACGCAAAGGGATGCTACATCGGGCAGGAAGTAGTTTCCCGGATGAAGCGAGCAGGAAAGGTCCCGCGACATCTCACTAAATTCTTGGTCTCCTCCGATACCAATCCACCTTGTCCTATCTATTCCAACGGTCTCGAGGCAGGTGAGATCACGACCGTCACTGATCTCCTGTCCGGAGAGCCTGGAAGTTTTGCACTTGGTTACCGTCGGCGCAGATTCAATCAGACCGAATCCTTTAGCCTTCTGCCAGAGACAGATTCTCCAGCGAATGATCAGGTCCGAGTCCGCAACTCCTAATACTGGTAGTTGACGTAGATCTGAAGACGAGGACCGTCATCAGCGAGGCTTTCGCTTTGTATCGGGAAGGCATAATCAAGTGCCATCGGACCAAAGAACGGTATGCTTGCCCTCACCCCTATGCCCACATCACTGTGGATCTGATCCGGACTAAAATCATAGGAATCGGAATTGACGAACCCCATATCACCGAACACTGCTCCCCTCACCTCTCCTACAATCGGGAAGGTCACCTCCACTGTCCCGTAGGCGGAGGTATTCCCCCCAAGAACAGATCCTGTTGCCGCATCCCTCGGGCCCACATCCCGCGTATCAAACCCCCGAAGGTTACGAGCACCTCCGAGCATCTGCCGTTCAAAGATTGGAACTCTGCCACTGAGGGCATCCACCACGTTGACTGCGCCACTTAAATTCAGAATCAGATCCCAGGGAAGGTTCCAGTGCTTCGATCCCGTTGCACTGAGAGTGTAGGTTTCGACATCTCCACCCAGAAAGCCCCCTGCCAGAGTAGCCCCTAGATTAAGGCGATGCCCACGCCTCGGCACCATGTTGCTATCCCTGCTGTCATAAACATAGTTTACCGAAACTGCGCTCCGGAGATAGTCCCCGTCCTCAGCGAGAAACTCAGAACCGGCAGGCACAGGCTCGACGTCGATCCCAACCTGCTCGATGCGATACTCCGCCTTGAGATACCCTTTTCCACCCATGGGACGGCGCACAAAAACCGCTCCTCCGGCATTACTCTGGTCGTATTCATCACTGAGAAAGAGCAGATCCCGATAGAACACTTCCCCTCCTAGCGAGAGCTTTCGTCCCATGAACCATGGTTCAACAAGTGAGAGCCGTAGGTCACGTCGCTCATTACCCAGCTGTACCCGGGTACTAAAGCGTTGACCTCCTCCCCTGAAGAAATTCTTCGGATTGGCGATATCAAAGTTTGTTTGCTCAAGGAGAAGATATCCCACGATACTGTCGACCGAGCTGAATCCCGCACCGAAACTCACCTGACCTGTCTTGGCCTCACTGACCAGAACGTTAACATCACGATATCCCGCCTGGTTACTACGAGAACCAGTAACCTGCACCTGCTTGAAGTAGCGCAGGTTCTGAAGGCGCGATTTAGTCGTCTCTTCGTCTACGGAGCTGTAATACTCCCCGGGGCGCATGGGGATTTCCCGGCGGATCACCTTGTCTTTCGTAATAGTATTCCCCTGAATGTTGACCTTACCCACTCGATAGAGCGTTCCCTCCACGACTTTATAGGTAATCGACACAACGCCCGGAGAAACGTCCCGCATTTCCGGAGTCACCCGCGCATCTGCGTAACCCCGTGACCCGTAGTAGCTACGAATCATGCGCACGTCATCGTTTACCCTCATCCCAGAGTAGTCTTGTCCCTCTGCCACGCTCAATGCAGGCGTCAGCTCCTCAGAGGTGAAGACGGTGATTTTCCCGAAAGCAACCTTGCCAACCTTGTATCTTGGCCCCTCATAAACTGGAATAACAAGATCGACCCGTCCTCGCGTGGCGGGTTCACGACGCACTGAATCGATCCGCACCATCCGGTAGCCCTTGTTACGATAGAAGTCTTCCAGCTTGAGTAAATCAAGCTGCAGCTTTTCGGTATCAATGCGCCCACTCTTACTCAGGAAGGAAAGCAAGCCCTTCTGCTTTGTCTCCATCTCTCGCCGAAGCTCGGCACGCGAAAAGGCGGTATTACCCTCGAACAAAATCTTACGCACCTCACTCTTTCCGCCCTCCTTAATAACAAACACGAGTTGATACTGCCCGGGACGGTCTGTTTCCTTCAACCGGTGAGAAACAAGCACGTCGGGGTAGCCGTAGCCTGTATACTGCTCCTCAATCTTTCGGCGAGCCTCCAAAATCACCGCATCACTAACAACCCCAGCCTTTACCGTCGCCTCTGCGGCCAGCTTCCGATCACTAAATACAGTGTTCCCTGAAAATCCGACTTCAACGATCTGTCCACGGGTTGCCACGTCCACAATAAGCAGAATCTGCTTATCCCCGACGGGGTCTCCCAAAAAGCTCACATCATCCACCAACCCACTCTCGTAGAGGCTGGCTGCATCCTTATCGAGGATTTCGGGGTTGTATTTCTGACCTGCCCGCACGGACATGTAGTCCCTCAGGCGGGACTCATCCACCGTCTTCGCGCCCTGGTAGCGAATTTTGACCGCCGAGATAATGCGCTCCTCAAGATTAAGTGGGCCGGCCGCCTCTTGGTTTTCCTGAGCCGAAAGAACTCCAAAACCCAGTAGAATCGCAGATACCAAGGCTGCTGCAGCGCAGCCTGTTATGCGGCATATCCAAAGCGTAAAAATCGTCATGACTAACATGCTGGGAGGACCTTTCCCTCGCCAGCGGTCCAGACCATTTACCTGTCTCCCAGCCAAGGTCAATGAACATAAAATAATATTACCATTTTTGCGTTAATTTCGACCTCCTCTTCTCATGGCAATCACCGCATCCCGACCCCGGATACCGGCCGGAATCCGGCTGGCCTGATCGCGGGCAGTGTCCTTGACCACCCTCCATTCGCGCTCTAGCGTTCCGCCCCCGCAACCGGACGGAATCCGGCAGAAATCATGAAAATTACCGTCGAAAGACAGTCTGACTGTGCGGCCCGGCTCACGGTCGAAATCCCCCCTGCCCACCTCAAGGAGGAGCGCCTCAAAATCATCCGGTCGTTCGGCAACCAGGCTCGAATCCGCGGATTCCGCCCGGGAAAGGTTCCACGCACGGTGATTGAGAAGCGCTACGGCGAGCAGATTACCAGCGAACTAGAGCAGCGGATGATGCAGGAGGCGCTGAGTGATACCGCCGAGAAGGAAAATTTGCGGGTCATTGACGCCAAGACGCCGGAAGACACCGTATACCACCCTGACGGGGCCCTCACCTTTTCCTCGATGCTGACCGTTGCTCCTGAATTTGAGCTCCCTGATTATAAGACAATTCAACTCGAAATTCCTGACCGCGCAATCGGGGAGGAAGATATTGAGAATGAAATTCAAAACGTAAAATCCCGATACGCCGACTATACTGACGTGACGGACCGTCCCTTGCAGGCCGGAGATTTTGCCATCATTGACTATCGGTCCGAACTGGACGGAAAACCAACCGAAGAAGCGGTGGGGCAATCGGTGGGCTACCTTGGGACCGGAGAGGACTACTGGCTCAAAATGGAAGACGACTCGATTCTTCCTGGGTTCTCTCAGGCTCTCGAGGGAGCGGCTCTTGCCGAGGAACGAAATTTTTCATGTGTCGTTCCAGAGGAATTTCCTGTTGAAGAGTTGCGTCAGGTGGAGCTCGATTTCCATGTCACCGTCAAAGGCATCAAGATTCAGAAGCTCCCCGAGCTTACCGACGAGCTTGCTGCAGAAATCCTGCCTGGATCTGATATCAACGGCCTCCGTGAGATGATCAGGGGCAATCTCGAACACCAACTCAACCAGCAGATAGAGGAGTTCAAAGTCAGCCAACTTCTCGAGAAACTGACTTCGATGGTTCAATTCGAACTTCCTCCGGAGTTAGTCTCCGCAGAAACACAGGGCCAAGCTGACGAAATGGTAGAACGCGGTCTCGGCTCCGGAATGTCTGAGGACGAAATTGAAGGGCGTCAGGACGAGATCTTCGCTGCCGCCTCGCAGAGGGCTCAGACCAATCTGAAGACAGATTTCCTCCTCCAGAGAATTGCCGAGGAAGAGAACATTCAAATTACCCAGGAAGAGCTGGCCAACAGGGTAGCCGCAATGGCGAACCAGGCGAAGAAACCGATCAAATCTTTTGCCTCAGAACTCCAGAAGAATGGACAGCTGAGAGGGATTCAGCACTCGATGATCCTGAGTAAGACCATTGACTTCCTGTTGGAGCACGCGAAGGTCAGTGAGACCAGCGAGCAACTGGAGAACGACGCTGCAGAAGAGACCAGCCAAGCCGATTCCGGAGATCCGGCCGTAGAGTCCGGGGATGACACTCCAACCAGTGACGCAACAGAAGAATCCGAAAACAACGATGAGTAACTTCGATCCAACATCCGTGAGCCCTCCATCGCCACGAAATTCCTACCTTGTCCCGACCGTTATCGAGCAGGATGGCCGCGGAGAACGCGCCTTTGATATTTACTCCCGGCTCCTGAAAGACCGGATTATCTTTATTGGAACCCCAATCGATGACTTCGTAGCCAATTCGGTGATCGCCCAGATGCTGTTCCTGCAGATGGCCGACCCAAAGAAGGATATCCATATTTACATCAACTCCCCCGGAGGAAGCGTGACAGCAGGACTCGCAATTTACGATACCATGCAGTTTGTCACCTGCGACGTGAACACCTATTGCATCGGGATTGCCGCGTCCATGGGGGCTGTCCTGCTCACCGCGGGCACTGAGGGCAAGCGCTTCTGTCTACCCAACTCTCACGTAATGATTCATCAGGTCTCGGGCGGAGCCCAGGGAACTGCTTCCGATGTCGAACGGACGGTTGAATTCATGTTTGAACTGAAAAAGCGCCTGAATGGAATTCTGTCCAAGCACACCGGAAAAGATCTCGATACCGTTGACCGTGATGCTGATCGGGATAACTACATGTCCGGGCAAGAGGCTGCTGACTACGGGCTTGTTGACCGAGTCCTGGAGAACAGGAAGGACCTTGGAGAGGCGGACGAATCCTGACATTCCTGAAAAAAGAGACGGCAGAGACCGAGGTCCTCTGCTATTCTACGGCATGGGGTGGCTCGAAAGAACCTAGCCATTCCTCCAATATAAATACTCACTATGGCGCGGGCATCCAACCTCACGATGTGTTCCTTCTGTGGCAAGAGCCACTCAGAGGTCAAAAAGCTGATTGCTGGCCCCGGAGTATACATCTGCAACGAATGCATCGAGGTTTGCTCCACCATTCTCGATAAGGAATTCTCGGAGGAAAAGCAGGTTGAGTCCGGTCCCGATTTCGAGGAAGCGGTTCCTGCCCCAACCCCAAGCGAGATTTGCCAGAAGCTTGATGAATACGTTATCGGGCAGGAACAGGCCAAGAAGGTGCTAGCCGTTGCGGTCTACAATCACTACCAGCGATTACACCAGGATTCTTCGCACACTCCACCAGAACTCGCAGATGTTGAAATCGAAAAATCCAACATCCTCCTTCTCGGCCCGACAGGGTCCGGCAAGACCTTGCTGGCACGAACGCTGGCACGAGTTCTGGACGTGCCCTTCTGCATCGTCGATGCCACGACTCTGACCGAAGCGGGATACGTTGGGGAGGATGTCGAAAACATCATCTTGCGCCTTCTCCAAGCTGCAGACTTCGACGTGGAAAAAGCAGAACAGGGCATTATCTACGTCGACGAGATTGATAAAATCGGAAGGAAGACGGAAAACGTCAGCATTACCCGGGACGTTTCAGGAGAGGGCGTTCAGCAGGCTCTCCTGAAGATCCTCGAAGGCACCATTTGCAATGTTCCTCCTCAAGGTGGCCGTAAGCATCCCCAACAGGAATACATTCAGGTCAACACGGAACGCATTCTCTTTGTCTGTGGCGGGGCATTTGTAGGAATGGAAGATATCGTGCGGAGGCGCCTGGGCCGAAATGCTCTCGGATTTGCAGCTGCGGAGAAAACAGCCCTCGCTGAACGATCTGATGAGGACCTGATGAACAAGGTCCAGCCCGAAGACCTGCTACACTTTGGCCTCATCCCAGAATTCATTGGGCGCCTACCTGTTCACTCGTCCCTTCTACGGCTCGACGAGGATGAACTCATCCGGATCCTTACGGAGCCGCGGAACGCCTTGGTCAAACAATACCAGAAGCAACTCGCTCTCAATGATGTGAAGCTCAAGGTTTCACGGGACGCCTTGCGAGCAATGGCGGAGGAAGCAGTAAGAAGAGGAACTGGTGCGCGAGCTCTCCGCTCCATCTTCGAAGCTATCACCCTCGATATCATGTACGATATCCCTTCGCGGAAGGACATTGAGTCCGTTTCCATCAGCCGCGGAGTGGTGGAAGGAACAAAGTCACCCGCGATCCGCAAGAAACGCGCGGATGCGGCCTAGTCTCCACCCCCTCGGAAGACTCTTCACTTTCCGGACTGGTCCTTTAAGATGAGACCATGTCTTTCCGTATGATCATCGCTGCTGCTGCCGTTCTGTTTCCGCAGCTGTGTTACTCTCAGCAAAGAATCAGCCCTGCTCTCCAACCACTCCCAGATGAAGGCATGGGCTACGAGCACGTCGAGCGCCTCATCAATGTCCTCGAACAGGTCCGCTTGAATCATCCTGACGGCGAAAAACTAAGCTACGACCGCCTTATAAACCATGCCCTTGAGGGCATGCTAAACTCACTAGACAAATTCTCAGGTTTCTATCACCCTGAAACCTACTCTTTTATCAGCGACAAGAAACGAGAGCCTTCCCTGCCAGGACTGGGCATCACTCTGGGCAAGAGCGAGGATCGGATCAAGGTGACGGCCGTGCACTCCGGATCCGCCGCAGATGAAGCTGACATTCTCCCCGGCGATTACATTCTCGCAATCAATGATCATCCGGCCACCAAGCTGACCCTGACTGCCATCCTGAAAAAACTGCAAGGGCCTGCGGGTGAGCGCGTTGTTCTTACCCTCTCCCGCACGAGCAGCCCTAAGACTCACGAAGTTCCTATCCTTCGTAGGGTTGTCAGAGAATCGCCTGTCCCGGCAGCACGACTGCTAGAAGACCGCCTCGCTAGCGATCAGAAGACCGGGTATCTCCACCTCTCGGAATTTACGGCGACCTCTCATCGCGATGTTGAAGCAGCCCTCGACGACCTTGAGGACCGCGGTATGGAAGCGCTCCTCCTTGACCTGCGGGGCAACCCCGGAGGCCTCCTGACCGCAGCGGTTTCCATCCTTGGAGAATTTCTCCCTCCATCAACAGAGGTGGTCTTTACGAGGGGGCGTAATCCCGAACACAACAGCCCTCCCATGAAGACCCCTGCAAGAAAGCGGAGAAACCGCAGCTACCCTGTTGCTGTCCTTCTTGATCGAAACTCAGCCAGTGCGTCAGAACTCGTCGCTGGAGCCCTGCAGGATTTAGAGCGCGCGATCATCATTGGAGAGACCAGTTACGGCAAAGGGTCTGTTCAGCGTATCATGCCGATGAACGATACGGCCCTGAGGCTCACTATTGCAACCTACCACACGCCTTCGGGCAGGAGCCCCCAGGGGGTAGGAATCCTCCCTGACATCGAGGTGGACACCTCCCATGAAGACCATAAGAATCTAGCGAGGCAACGACGCAGTGACTCGCTGAGTCCAGATGAGCGACAACTACTTGAATCATGGGAGGACCCCGTAATTGCTGGAGCTCTCAAGGCGATCTCAGAAAAATACGTCCCGAACTAAGATGCCCGGTGCCGAGCAGCCAGCCCCAAAAGAGGAACCAGAAACTCTGATGATCCTCGCAATCGAGACGTCATGCGACGAGAGCGCTGTGGCAATTCTGCGACAGACCGCCACGGCACCCGCAGAAATCCTCTGCTCCTTGGTTTCCTCTCAGATAGAACTGCACCGTTCTTATGGTGGAGTTGTCCCGGAGGTAGCGTCTCGTAACCATTCTCTTATTCTGCGCAGCCTCGTAGAACAAGCGCTTGACGAGGCAGGCCTCCAATCCAACAACATCGATGCTTTTGTCGCCACAAGGGGTCCCGGATTATCGTCTTCCCTCCTAGTTGGGCATACCATGGCCAAAGCCCTTGCCGCAGCGTCTGGCGGGAATTTTCTCTCGGTGAACCACATGGAAGGGCACCTGCTCTCCCCCTTTCTTTCCAACAGTAGAACGTCTTGGAAGAGCCCCGGTCTAATGATTCCTGCTCATCTGGCGTTGATCGTATCCGGAGGACATACCATGCTGATCCATGCCAGACAGGCTGGTGATTACCACATGGTTGGCCGCACAGTGGACGACGCAGCAGGGGAGGCCTTTGATAAGGTAGCGCGCATGCTGGGACTCCCCTACCCCGGGGGTCCCGAGATAGAAAAACAGGCAAGAAAGGGAAATCCGGAGGCCTTCCAGTTTCCACGATCGATGCCCGGAGAACTCAACTTTTCTTTTTCCGGCCTTAAGACCGCAGTTCGCTATACACTCCCAAAGATCGACGATCTTACCACAAGAGCGCCTGATATTTGCGCCTCTTTCCAGAGGGCTGTTACTGATGTCCTCGTGTCGAAATCTCTGCGGGCTGCTCATGAATGCGGTTGCAATATCATCACCCTGTCTGGAGGAGTGAGTTGCAATAAAGCCATTCGCTCTGCCCTCAACGATAAGTGTATGGCCGAGGGCCTGCATTTTCTAGCCTGCCCTCCCGGTTTGTCTACCGACAACGCGGCGATGATTGCTTTCGCCGCACTTTTAAAGATCCGGAACGGAGCAACTGGATCCATGAGTGAGGATATTGACCCCAACTTTTCTCTGTGCTAGCAGGACTGAACTTTTTGAAGAGAGACTTACATTGAGACGCTGCCTCGTATTTGATTTCGACGGAACCATCGCCGACACACTCGGTGAAGGTTTGAGTATCTATAATGAACTGGCAGAGCAGAATGGCTATAATCTCATAAACCCAGAACATTTGGATGAATTACGGGAGTTAGATACTAAAGGTCTTCTGAAGCACCTCGGCGTCCCAAAACGCAGGCTCCCGTTTCACCTCGCGACCGCAATGCGGCGCCTTCGGAGCCGTATCGAGCACTTACCTCTTGTTGAGGGCATCCGGGATGTTCTGCCCTCCTTACGGGAGCGCTCTGAGAAGATGGGAATTCTCAGCTCCAATATTCCAGAGAATATCGAGAGCTTCCTTGAGGTTCACGGGATCCGGGATCAGTTCACTTTTATCCGCAGCATTGGCAAGCTGAGCGGCAAGGCTAGGCACCTCCGCTCCATCGCCCGTACTTTCTCTCTTTCGCCTGGGGAAATTACCTACGTTGGCGACGAAATTCGAGATCTACGAGCTGCCCGTAAGGCGAAGGTAAAAGCGGTCGGGGTCACTTGGGGTTTAAATTCTCGAGGATCATTATCCAATGAGAAGCCCGCTTTTCTCATAGATCAACCCTGTGAGCTTCTCAAGATCCTCTAGTGTCTAGACCTCACCGCAAGGCATCCTTGCTCTTATCATTATTTGGGGGTAGGACACTTGAAAAACTCCCGGGAGCGTTCCAGATGAGAACAACACCGCGCCCCTCGTGACATGAAAGACCAACCTTCCGGCACTTCCCCTGCCCCGCCAACACAACCTGATCCCGACTCCGGAACAAACTCCAAGACAAATCAGAATCTAGTTGTAGGCCTTGTTCTTGGGGTAGTCGTCATCGTCCTTTCGCTGTTGGCCCTCCAGATAACTAATCCTGATTTTAGCGGGGGGGAATCAGAGCTTGAAAAGCTTCGTGAGCAACTCAATGCGAAACGGCAAAGCATGGGTTTTGTTGATGGGACTACAGCTCCCATTCAGGAATCGCCAGCTCAGATGGCTACCCGTCTTTCTACAGAATCCTCACAACTCGCAACGATCGTGAGCCAACTCCAAGCATCTGTGGAAACGCTGCGTCGGGAGCTTCAAATGTCGCAGACAACTGTTCGCTCTCTCAGCAGTCAACTGGCGAGCGCAACGAATGCAACTATCGATAACGATGATCTGCACAGGAAGCTCGAGGAGGCCCTCTCAAGGGCAAATGCTGCCGAGTCCCGCCTGGGAGCTTTGCAACAACAGTCGACCGGGGCACCTACGCAAGGCCAAATGGAGAAGCTCCTTGCAGAGCGTGATCAACTACGTGCCATGATCACCCAACTCCAGAGCGAGGAACCATCCCCCAAGATTACCGAGTAGCTCTCACAGAGAGATCGAGCAGACGGGAGCAATCCCTACCCTTTATTTTCTGCCTTGAGCCAATCTCCATCTAGGAAACTTCATTGGCAGACGGACCAGGCCCCACAGCTCCACCTGTTCTAGCAACAGCCTGAATAAGACGAATCGCTATTTCAGAGCACTTCATGCTCCTACCCCTCAGAGACCTGCCGGTTGACTCAACTGCGGACTCCGTGGGAGGATCCACTACAATTGGGTGACTATCTCACCTCAAGGCCGTTGCTGATCGCCTTCCTCAATCTCCTCCATCAGCCGCCTCATCTCCTCTAACCGGCGACGCATCACCTCAAACGGGTCGTCCACCGGCTTCCGAGCCTCGGGAAGAGGGATTCTACCCGCATTCCCAAGCTGGGCATCGGGGGCTGCTGGCTCCAAAGCAAGAATCTGCTCAATTGCCGAGGATGGAATGATGAAAGTCTTAATTCTTCCAGCCCGCGCGATGGCGACACCCACAATCCTACCCTCCAGATCGACAACCGGAGCACCACAATCTTCCGGTTCGATCTGCATGTCCGACTGAACCACACTTGAGAATCCATCCCGCACTTCGCTGTATCTATGCCCTCCCATATTGTTCATCTGCTCCATCCGGCTATAGGGTATTCGTGGCGCCCGGGGCCGCCCGCCCAGCTCCACTTCGACTTCACTCTCATTTCCACCACGCGCGTAGCGGATCTTCACCTTCTGGCCCGGCTCCATGCGCTGCAAGAGGGTGCTAAGCTCGAAGCTTCCATTCACCTTTCTTTCTGTCACTTCCAGAATCACATCGAAGGCCCTAAGGCCCGATTGCTCTGCTCCGGTTCCTGGTTCAACACGTCGCACGCGAACTCCAGGACCCTTGAATTCCAGATCCATGACAACACCGAGAAAAGCCCGGTCAGAACTACGAAGGCTCCGAGGCATAACGCTTACCACTCCCATGCCCGCAGCCTCCCCATCAGGGCGCACGAGAGAAAGAAAGCTGCCGGGCCGTAAATCCTTCTCATTCGAAAATTCCACCGGGTCTACCTTCAAGCCCTTGACCTTGATGACAGCGAGGTCCGCATCGGGATAGACCCCACTGACGACAGCAGGCAACCACTGACCAGCGCCGGTTCGGCAACTAAGACTTCGCAGATCCCGACTCACCTCGCTCCACTTGGTCAGCACCGTATCGGGTCCCACTATCGTCCCGTAGCTGACCCTCTTACGCCAGACTCTCACCTCCACTGTTCCAGATGCTCCTTTCTTTACGACCGGAACCAGAGCCTTAAAAATATCGGCTGCCTGCTCATCGAGAAGAGCTTGGTTTTCGGGAGACGACTCAGGGTCCTGCGCAAAGAGCTGCGTCCAAAAAGCGAAGGAAAGAACCCCTGTAAGAAAGATGATCTTCATAATCGACATGCTTCCAATCGAGTAGCCTATTTCTGTTCGGGCATCACATCAGCCAGACGAGCCAACTTGATACTGCAGGTTCTGCTTTCACCCTCACGATTGAAGGTCAATTCCACCTCATTCCCCGGTTCATACCCCGATAGTATTCCCTGTAATCCCCGCAGACTCTCAACGGGCTTACCGTCAATGCTGACAACGATATCTCCCTGACGTATCCCTGCCACATCAGCAGGCGAATCGGGATAGACTTCTCCAAGTCGAACCCCTCCTTCAACGGCGCCCGCCACATTGAAGCCAATTACCGGTCGGTCAGGGTTCATCAATGGATTCATTGTTAATCTCCCCCATGTCTCCCCATTTATCAGCCGCTCCCAGTCCGCCTTGAAGTTCTGCACCCCGGTATGATTATTGGCTCTCAGACTCGCTCCGATGGACGAGTGAATGGCGATTACCTCCCCCTCGAGATTAAAGAGCGGCCCTCCTGAATCACCTCCAATGAGAGCGCAGTCACTTCCAATAAATCCGAGCGGATTGAGCGCCACAACCCGTCCAAACCTTACTGGCGGGGTGCGAAGGGCATCAAACCCTCCAGCGTGACCAAGGGATACAACAAAATCGCCAACCTCAACTCCTCTCGAGTCCCCCAGCTCGACGAATGGCCATTCCAGGTCTCCCTCCAGCTTTACCATGGCGGCGTCTTTCGAAAGATTGGACCCGAGCACTTTGCCCGCTGCCTGCTTACCATCGGAAAAAACCACTGTCACTTCCTCCAAACCTTCAACGACATGCCCCGCAGTAAGGATCAGTCCGCTTCTTGAGATTATTACGCCGCTGCCAGAAGATTCACTTGCCTCTGAAAAGAGCGATACGGTCGCAGTCAACCCTCTCCCTGCAACATCGTGCACCTTGCTCTGAAGTGCTCGCAGTTGCTCCGGACTGGTAGCGGACTCTCCAGCAGCCATCCCCGAGAAGATCAACGCGATCGACAGAATTAAAGATATTGGAGCCCCCGAACTTGCTAGTTTCATCGCTGTGAAATATGATGCTTACCCAGAAAGCGTCAATATCAGTAGTTTTCGTCTAATCTGGTCTGCCGAATCAAAAGCTTCGAAAAAACAGCCGATTAGCCACAACCACGCTCCATTGCCTCTCCTTTTCCGGGATGTCCAGTCGCAGACCAAGAAAGAAAGCGCCCGCTCGCCAAAGACCTCACTCGGCGCGGCGGAAACCATCTCGTAAGCGGACACGAAAAACAGCTCGCACGAAGACGAGGTCCCGCAGGCCTGGAGCAAAGGGAAAGCGAAAAGCAGGTGGAGGTCATAGCCCACTTTTCGTATTCTTATTCTGGCCTTATCTCATCATCAATCGACTTGTGGGCAACTGGCCTGGCCTTCTCCGGATCCCAGCTAAGGGGATCTCCTACGGAGCTTGCGGAGCAATTACATTACTTATTCTGGGCGGACTCTTCTACTTTCTGAGATCTTTCAGATACGACATGAGTCAAGTGGCTGAAATGCCTCAGCGGTCAATTATTTACGACAGAAACATGAAGGAACTCGGACGCCTGCATGGAGCTCATCGTCACGTCGTTAATCTGGCGGAGGTCTCCCCCCACTTTCGCAGAGCTCTTCTTGCTCGTGAAGACAAGAACTTTTACCAGCACCGCGGCGTGGATCCGCGGGGTGTCGCCCGCTCCATCGTAGAAAACATTAAGCGGAAATCGTTCGCCCAGGGAGCCTCGACTCTCACAATGCAACTGGCACGAAACGCTTTCCGGTTACCCACCAGGGGACCCAAGTGGCAACAACTTGACCGCAAGTTCCTCGAGCTCGCCCTCGCCTTTCGGATCGAGGACGCTTACGAAAAAGACGAGATCATGCAGCACTACATGAATCTCATATTCTGGGGAGGATCCATTCACGGTGTAGAAGCAGCCTCGCGGGCTTACCTCGAAAAATCTGCTGAAGACCTTACCCTGTCCGAAGCAGCGATGCTGGCGGGGATCATTCGCGGACCCAATGCATTTTCTCCCTTCGACGATGTCGAAAATACGAAGAAGGAGAGAAATTCGACTCTGGATTCGATGGTTGCGAACAGCTTCATTACTGATCTGGAATCTAAAGCCGCGAAGGCTGAACCCCTCCATATCCGTCCGGAAAATCGCCGTATTATTGAAGACACCTACGCCCTAGATGCGATTAGGCGGGATATTGAGCGCCACCTTGAGAAGAAATACATCAAACAAGGTGGACTTAAGATCATCACCACGATTGACAAGGATCTCCAAGAATCCGCTGAGCGCCATCTCAACTCCAAACTCAGCGAAATCGAAAGGCGCCCCGGTTACCGTCACAACACACGCAGCAATTGGCAGTCCACGCCCCCGGGCCAACGGAAAGCTCCTGACTACCTCCAGGGCGCGATTGTGGTTGTAGAGAACGGCACCGGTGCAATCCGCTGTATCGTCGGTGGACGGGACGCAGATGAGTCGAAATTCAACCGCGCTATTCATGCCCGCCGCCAGGTGGGGTCTGTGTTTAAACCCTTCGTATATCTTGCCGCCTTCGACAAGGGGATGCGTCCCGGGTCCTTCGTAGATGACTCGAGAATCAAACCCGGGCAGATCAGGTATGCGCCCCGGGACTGGGACCCAAGAAACTCGGACGACAAGTATTTACCTACTGTAACAGCAAGAGAGGCCTTGATGAATTCCCGCAATACATCCTCTGTCCGTATTGGCAATTACGCGGGAATGGAAAGCGTTCGTTCCCTAGCCCACCGCTCCTTCGCCATTACCATTCCCAGCAAGGCATCATCATATCTTGGCTCGTGGGAGGCAACACCCGAACAGGTTGCAAGCGCTTATACTATTTTCCCCAATGCAGGGACGCGTTACGGCCCGCACTTTGTAAGTAGAATTCTGGATCGGGACGGAAAGGAACTCTGGGCCCACAAGCCGCTAGGCTATGAGGCAGTCGACAGAAAGGGAGCTGCATGGACGACTTCATCCGTTCTCGAAGACACTACCCGGTCAGGAACAGCCTCGAGCATGCGGCGCCAACTCGGCTTTCAGCGCCCGGCCGGAGGAAAGACGGGGACGACTGATGGATATCAAGACGCATGGTTTGTTGGATATTCATCCAGTCTAACCTGCGCCGTGTGGGTGGGACTCGATCAACCTAAGCCCATCGTGGAAGGAGGTTACGGGGCAGACCTCGCGCTCCCCATATGGGTCAGAGTTATGAAAACCGCCGACCGGCTGGGAAGATACGAATTCAGCAGCTTTACACCTCCTGTGGAAATGAACTCCGTCCGACTCTGTCGATCCTCGGGCAAACATGCGACCCCGGGATGCGAAAAGGCAAAGACAGCCTACGACGATTTCATCCCCGTCGATCTCGAACCGCACGCCACCGATTTCTGCCCCAAGCACCCCCTGAGAGCGATCCCAGTGGAGTAGACGCCTCTTGATCTCCGGCAGAGGTCATCTTCTTGCCAACCCGCTATCCAATGTCCGACGCCCCATCAGCCCGGCAGCCCTCTTCAGAGGCCGAAGGAACGCAAACAGCGCGAGGCGACGCTGGAGACCAGCCTGATGAGGCACCTGGATTCACTGGAGAGTCCATAGAGGGCAACGGCACCGAAAACGATTCCAGCTGGAAACCTGCCCAACGGAAATCAATTCCCCCTCAGTGGCTGCCACCATGGGCGGGGAAAATCCTTCGCTCCGGGTTCCGCACGGCAATGATCTGTATCATACTGATTATTGGTGTTGGCGCCTTCTACTTCACCGCGTCGCTCAGTTACGATATCGGCGAAATACAGAAGATGCCCGAACGTTCGGTCATTTTCGACATCGATGGCAAGGAACTGGCTACTCTCCACGGAGAGAACCGGCGCCTTATTTCTCGCATGGAAATACCCGATTTCTTTGTTTCCGCCCTGGAAGCACGCGAAGACAAGCGCTTCTTCACTCATAGCGGGGTCGATATTCGAGGCATCCTGCGAGCAACCATGCGCAACGCCTCGGACATGTCCTTTACTCAGGGGGCCTCAACTCTGACCATGCAGCTCGCCCGTAACAGCTTCAATCTCCGAGAGAAAAGCCTGCACCGAAAGCTGGTAGAAATTGCAATCGCGCTACGGATCGAGGCCTCTTACTCGAAGGACGAGATTCTCTCCGCCTATGTCAATCGAATCTATTTCGGATCAGGCTGTCACGGTCTGGAGGAGGCTTCTCGGCGCTACTTTGGGGTAAGTGCAACCGACCTTACGAGCCGCCAGTGTGCACTCCTGGTCGGAATCATTCGTGCCCCACATGCCTGCTCACCCTTACGAGCGCTGGAAAAAGCCACTCACCAGCAGGACGAAGTCCTTGCCCGTATGGTAACTGAGAAGAGCCTCAGCCCGGAAGAGGCTTCAAGAATCCAATCCAGCGATCTCGGCCTTAGTCCCGCCGGGGGCTCCACAGGAGGAAATCGGGCACTGCAAGCTGTTCGTCGCCACTTTGAGGAACTCATCGACGCGAGGGATATTCGCAATGGAGGCCTCCGTCTCCAGAGCACGATCAGTTCCAACACGCAGGAGCTCCTCGAGGCAGAAGCACAAGCACTCCTGGAAAAAATCCCCGGATCTCCCGAGATTGCCGCCGTTTGCATCGACACTAGAACCGGTGGAATCAGAGGTATCGTAGGAGGCCGCGCAACCGGGAACACCTCCTTCAACCGAGCCCTCGATGCTCGACGCGACCTCGGGGAGATTTTCACCCCCTTTGTTTATGCCGCCGCAGCAGAAAGAGGTATTGAACCAAGACAAGGGCAACCAGTGACACTAGGCCGAGAACTTGGAACGGAAGACCTCATCAGATTGGCGGAAAGATTTGGATTCAGGGGGCCTTTCCTCGAGGGAGATGATTTATTCAGGGGTGGAGTCAGCGCCACCCCTCTTGAAGTTGCTGCCGCATCAGCAGCCCTGACAGCTAAGGGGCAAAAACCCCGCACATACTTCCTTCGTCAGTTGCTCGATGCAGGTGGAAATCAAATTCTCTCAATTGAGCCCTCGGCCAAATCTGCGTTTGCGCCGGCCTCGATGAGAGCCGCTCTGGAGACCCATTTTCCCGATGATCAATCCCCATTCCTTCTGGGGACTAGCCTATCAAAAACCGATGCTTGGGCTGTATGGCTCGGATCGGAGCATACCACCTGCCTCTGGATTGGTTACGATACGCCGACCCGCCTTGACTCACCCGATATACTTCTTTCAACACTCAAAGATTCCATCCAGCGTTTGGGAGCCGCTCAACCGAAACTGGCTTCAGCGTCCCCAGCCAAAAAATAACCTTACTTAGACATCATGCAGGCATTGCGATTTGACACTGCGGTTGAAAAAATTCTCGAGCGTGAAACGCGGTTTGAGGCGGGGGCCTACTTTCTCCTCAAGGACGCTCTGGACTTCACTCTGAAACGAACTCGTGAGGAGCATGGCGAAGAGCGCCACGTAAGCGGCGCTGAACTTATTCTTGGGTTTCGTGACCACGCTCTGCAGGAGTTTGGGCCAATGGCCCTGACTCTGCTTCAGGAATGGGGCGTCGCGCAGTGCTCCGATGTGGGAGACATGGTTTTCGAGCTGATCGAGGAGGGCATGTTCGGCAAACAAGATTCTGATACGCGCGAAGATTTCGCTAACCATTACGAATTCACCGAAGCATTTCTCGACCCTTATCTCCCCAAGGGCATGGTGGCAGGCGGACTTGACCCTGGAGAGCCCGAATCGGATGGAGATCGAGATTCAGCACTCAGACCCGCTCCGCGAGACGTGTCCTAAGGTCTGCGAGCAATTGATTCCAGGCAGGCAGACGAGCTCCTGCCCTCTCCGCTCTGCCCAGTGGCTCAGCCCAGATGGCCTGGAGCTCGACCTCACGTCCCTCAAGGTAATCGATTAGACTTGAAGGACGGTATGAGCCCATCTCCCGCGTGGATACAACCTGCTCATCAATGATACTGGCGGGTATGTCCATCCCCAACGCAGTCGCTCCATCTATAACCTCTCCCATGATCTTCCTGACTCGGGATTCCCCTTCCGCACTCGCAAGTAACTGTTCAGTGGTGACCCCACCTTCGGTGATACAAAGCCCATTGAAACTCACATTCCAAATCAGCTTGACCCACTGAGCAGTTGGCAGGTCCTCTACCGCCCTGCAGGGAATTTGCGCATTCGCGAAGAGAGATACCAGCTGTTCTAGCCGCTCCGGATCAGCTCCATTGAAGTCGCCAATTGTGACCAGTCCCTGGGCGATATGGTTGATCCGGTTAGGGGCGAGACGATTGATACAGACGAAGCAGAGCCCTCCATAAATTCGATCTTCTCCAAAGGTTTCTGCAAGATACTCGGTAGTCCCGAGTCCGTTTTGGAGAGCCAGAATCACCGTCCCCTCGTGCAGTAATGGGCTAATTACCTCGCGACATGATCCATTCGAGGTGGTTTTCCACGCAAGGACAACGAGATCCACTGGACCGATGTCCTCAGCCGACCGGAAGGCCTGAACCGAACCTAGTTCAAGATCGCCATCCGGACTTTTGACCCCGAGACCCTTTTCCCTGAGGGCCAAATAGCCAGAACGCGCGAGGAACCTTACATCCATGCCCGCAGCTACAAGCCGCGCACCATAGTAGCAACCAATTGCCCCTGACCCGACAATCGCGATTCGGCGCACGATCTCAGGACACAAGCCCTTGCACCTCACCAAGAATCCGCTTGGCTGTCACAACCGTGTTCCGGTGCAATTTTGCTGTATATTCCGGCTGACGGTTGTAGCCCCCACCATAGAGTAATGCGATCGGGATGCGATTCCGGAGCATGGCCCCAAGGATGACCTCATCTCGTCTCTGAATATCTTTCACTGTGAGCATCATTTGCCCGAGCTGATCATTGCGATGGTTATCCGCCCCTGCGATCCAGATAACAAGGTCTGGGGAGAAAACGTCCATTGCCGCAGCCAGGGTCGAGAAAAGCTGCTTCAAGTACATCTCTCCCTCGACATACCGCACGGTCTCAACATCCATTGACCCCTTCACCTTGCGCACCGGGTCATTACGTCCGACGTGAATTGAATACGTGAAGACATTGGGATCGTTATCGAGCAGGCTGTTTGTCCCGTTTCCCTGATGCGCGTCAGTATCCACTACCATGACCTTGATTCCAGGCCTCTTGACCTGCAGGCTACGGATTGCGACCGCTATATCGTTAAAAACGCAATAGCCCTCCCCGTGTTCCCGGAAGGCATGGTGCGTTCCTCCGGCCAGAACAACTGCGGCGCCATCCTGCAGAGCCGCCTCACACGCAAGCCGGGTTGCCTCCACCTCAAGAGCACTTCGAGTGTAGAGTTGAGGAGTCAGGGGAAGCCCAAGCTGAATCTGCTCTTTCCGATCCAACTGGCCTGAATAGATCTTCTGCAGATACGCCGGGGTATGGGCCCTCTCCAGCACGTGGGTTGCCGCCGGGCGCACTTCCACGATATCTTCGGGCCTTACCGTTCCGCGTTCCAGGAGCATATCCTTCGAAATGCGGAACTTTTGCATGGGATAGGGGTGATCCGACGGAAGATCCAAGTAGAACTCCGGGGAGTAGAAGCAGCGCATTGAGTAACCCATAACAATCAGCAGACTCGGATATTCTGGCAAAAATAACCACTGCTGGCAATACTTAGGATCTCTTAAATATCGGTGCTCGTTTATAGAAACTTGTCTGTTTCGGGTGATTTTCGCCCATAAAACCCTCTTTGCTGGCACAGAAGGACTTTGTGAAAAAATTCACAAAGTCCTTGCGCGAACGTCCTGTTTGGGGCCTTATTCTTGTGACTCCCGTCAATGAGCGAGACCTCTGCCACAACGATTTACGAGGTTCCTGATGCGGCCGCGACAGCGGCGCAGGCTGCAACCGACTATCAGTCAGGCACCGAAGACCTCCTGGGGGAGAAAATGGTCCTCAATATGGGGCCATCTCACCCCGCCACCCACGGGGTGCTGCGTCTCATTCTCGAACTGGATGGCGAGGTTGTGACCAAGGCTGACCCAGATATTGGTTTCCTTCACCGGGGTGACGAGAAAATTGCCGAGAATATGCACTACAACCAGTTTGTTCCCTACACGGACCGACTGGACTACCTCGCCCCCTTGGCCAACAACGTGGCCTATGCCTGCGCCGTAGAAAAATTGATGGGATGGGAGCTCCCTCCCCGTGGCCAGGCAATTCGGGTTCTCGCCTGTGAGATCGCACGGATCTCCTCTCATCTCCTCGGAGTTGGCGTCTACGCAATGGACGTGGGTGCAATGACCGTTTTTCTCTACACTTTTACCGAGAGAGAGAAAATCTATAACCTCTCAGAGCAACTCACGGGCGCCCGGTTCACAACCTCCTATACTAGGGTTGGCGGCCAGATCCGCGACCTCCCGGAGGGCTTTACTGATAGCTTACGCTCCTTCCTGACTGAATGTGAAAATACCGTCGATGAAGTAGACAGGCTTCTCACCAGAAACAAAATTTTCCTCATCCGCACGAAGGACGTGGGTATAATATCCGCTGAGACTGCGATCTCCTACGGGCTGACCGGGCCAAACCTTCGCGCCTCTGGGCCCTGCCGTGACCTGCGGAAAGACCGGCCCTACCTTGGGTATGAGCAGTATGAGTTTGATGTCCCTGTGGGAGAGCTGGGAGATTGCTATGACCGTTACCTAGTTCGAATGGAAGAGCTGCGCCAATCGATCTCCATCGTCAGGCAAGTTCTGGATACGCTACCTGACGGTCCCGTTAACGTCGCCGATACCAAGAGCAGCTTGCCAGAAAAAGAAAAAGTCATGATGAAAATGGAGGAGCTCATCCACCATTTTATCGTCGCGACTCAGGGAATCGAAGCCCCAGAAGGCGAAGTGTATTTCGGCGCCGAGAACCCCAAGGGCGAATTAGGATTCTACATCAATTCCAAGGGCGGAGGAGTTCCTCACCGATTGAAAATACGAGCTCCTTCCTTCGTGAACCTTTCGATTCTTTCCGACCTCCTCGTTGGCCACATGGTCTCTGATATTCCCACCATTCTTGGCTCACTCGATTTTGTAATGGGAGAGTGTGACCGATGAAAAGCAGAGCTGTCTCAGGAGCCAGTCTCACGGCGAATTAACACCATGCCTCAAACAATCCTCACCGACCAGGTCACTTCTCATGAGACCACCGGGACAAAACACCACCCTCCTTTCGAGGCTGATAGAGCTATTGAGAAAGAAGCCAACGCACGTATCGATCAATACCCGGCTGAACAGAAACGTTCAGCAGTGCTCCCTCTCCTGCACATCGTCCAGTCAAAGTTTGGTTACATTTCCTCCGACGCGATCGAATGGGTTGCCGCCAAGCTGGATGTGGAGCCCATCAAAGTGGAGGAAGTAGTCACCTTCTACCCGGGCCTGCGCCAGCATGCTCCCGGGAAATATCATATCCGGGTCTGCCGGACCCTGAGCTGCGCCATGGGAGGAAGTTATGAGCTGATGGATAAAATTTGTGAACTGGCAGGAATCAATCGTTCACAGACCTCTCACCACAACCCCGTTGCAGTGTCTCCCTGCGGAACATGGTCAGTAGAATTCGCAGAATGTCTTGCCTCCTGCGGTTCGGCACCTGTGTGTCTGGTTAATGATGATTTTCACGAGGATCTCCCAGCGGAGAAAGCATCTGAACTTCTTGAGAGCTACAAGTAGTCGGTAAGAATGCCAAAAGTCACCTACATCGAAGGTAAGGAGCCGGACGAGCGCGAACGCCGTCTGATCTTTCGGAACATAGACCGGAAAGGGTGGAATCCTTCCCTGAAGAAATATCTCTCTGATGGAGGATACAAGGCCCTCGAAAAGTCCCTCCAGATGGAACCCGGAGAGATCACCCAGGAAGTAAAACAGTCTGGCCTGCGGGGTCGAGGCGGCGCAGGCTTTCCGACTGGCGTCAAATGGGGGTTCATTCCACCCGGAAACAAGAAGCCGGTGTATCTTATCTGTAACTGCGACGAGTCAGAACCCGGAACATTCAAGGATCGCTACATCGTCCATCAAGACCCTCACCAACTCATCGAGGGGATGGTCATCTCCTGCTTCGCGGTCGGCGCCAAACTGGCCTACATTTATATTCGCGAGGAGTTTCCCGAGGCCGCAAGAATCGTTGAAAACGCTATCAAAGAGGCAAGGAAGGCTGGTTTCCTGGGCGAAAAGATCTGCGGAAGTGACTTCAGCTGCGAGTTCTATGTCCATCGCGGCGCCGGAGCCTACATTTGCGGTGAGGAGACAGGACTGATCGAATCCCTCGAAGGAAAACGCCCCTACCCCCGCATCAAGCCCCCTTACTTTCCCGCCGCGATGGGCCTCTACATGTGCCCCACCATCGTCAATAACGTGGAAACTCTGTGCCACGTAAAACACATCATTGAAATGGGTGGCGACTCATATGCGGAAATAGGAACGCCCCGTAACACCGGGACCCGTATACTTTGCGTCTCAGGCGACGTGCAGAAGCCGGGCTACTACGAGATCGAAGTTGGGAAGATGACCATGGGAGAACTACTCAACGATGTATGCGGTGGGCCATTGGAAGGGCGAACATTCAAGGCCGTCATTCCGGGAGGATCCTCGGCAAAGATTCTCCGGTGTTCAGACACCTACAATGTGTCTTGCCCTCCCGGCACTGACAAACGAGAGATCACCTTCGATGAAATCCCTCTCGATTTCGACACGATGGCTGCTTGCGGGTCAATGGCAGGATCCGGAGGTGTCATCGTGATGGATGACTCCCGCAGAATGTCTTGGGTCCTAAACAACATCAATGAGTTCTATGCTCATGAGAGCTGTGGCCAGTGCACTCCATGCCGGGAAGGCTCTACATGGATGAAAAAGATCACTGACCGTCTGGTCGCCGGAAAAGCGAGCCCTGCGGATCTCGATACCCTTGAGTCAGTCGCCTATCAGATTGATGGCAAAACGATCTGCGCCTTCGGAGAAGCCTGCTCGTGGCCAGTGGAAGGGATGATCGACAAGTTCCGCGACGAACTCCTCACAGATACGGCCGAGGATCATGCTGCCGTCACCCGAAACCCGGAGCAGAAAGCACAACGTCGCTATCTCAAGGGAGTCGGTGCTCAGGTTGGAAGTTCCTGACGCTAGGATTTAGGACCAAGGAAAATAGAAATGCAATCCCCAGACAGTCAGGACCTTATATCGCTTGTGAAAAATTTCACAAAGTGCGCTTGTTCCGCTTGGTTCCTCAATGCATATTTTCAACTGAACCTAATGGGAGGCTCCGCCCGAATCTGACTCATGGCAGACTCCGCACCAGCGACCGCTGAAAAGCTGCCCAAGGACCTCGCCGCCGAGAAGGGCTTGGTCAATGTGCAGGTAGATAACACATGGATCCAGGTTCCCGCCGGCACCCGGATGATCGAGGTGTGTAAAATGGCGGAAAAGGAAGTTCCTCATTACTGCTACCATACCAAGCTTTCATCGCCCGGAAATTGCCGGATGTGCCTCGTGCAGATGGGCATGCCGAACCGTCCTGCTCCGGGTGAATCACCCAGCTATGAGGATGATGGCTACCAGCAGATCTCGTGGATGCCTCGCCCCGTTATCGCATGCGCTAACACTGTTGCTGAGAACATGGGAATCCGGACGACAGGTGAACTCGTTGAAGAGTGCCGCAATGGAGTGATGGAATTTCTCCTCATCAATCACCCGCTCGACTGCCCGATTTGCGACCAGGCCGGTGAGTGCGGCCTTCAGGAGTTCTCAGTGGAACACGGACGTGGTTCATCGAGGTTCGAGGAAATGAAGGTCAAGAAGCCTAAGAATGTAGATATAGGCCCTCGGATACGGCTCGATGATGAACGCTGCATCATGTGCAGCAGATGTATCCGCTTCATGGATGAGGTAGCCGATGACCCCGTCCTCGGGTTCATTGATCGTGGGACTCACACAAAGCTTACCGTCCATCCTGGCCGTCGTCTGGACAGTAACTACTCGCTCAACACCGCCGACATATGCCCTGTTGGAGCTCTCACCTCAAACGACTTCCGCTTCCAGATGAGAGTTTGGTTCCTGAAAGAGACAAAAAGCATCGACGTCAACTGTGGGACCGGATGCAACACCGTGATCTGGACTCGGGGAAATGAAATTTTTCGGGTAACTCCTAGGGAAAATAACGAAGTGAATTCCTCGTGGATGCCTGACAGCCACAGACTTAACTTTCACTACCTCCACGCAGAAACCCGCCTCGGAGATCCGTTTGTGAGAACCGGCTCCAAGCATGAGGTTTCTGACTGGCCCAGTGCGATCTCAAAGGCAGCGGAGGGACTCAACAGCTTTAAGGGAGAGGAAGTAGCCGTCATCGGCTCCGGGCGCATGACCAATGAGGAGCTATATTTGCTCCGGCGGCTTTCAGATACTCTCGAAACGGACCTTCTTTCTCTGGTTCCAAGGCTCGGAGAGTCCGATGGAAAGCTGATTTGTGCTGACCGGAATCCCAACACCTCGGGCGCCAAGCTGATCTGGGCGTCCAAAAATCCATATTCCAAGCTGGAGACTATTCGTCAGGGAGTGGCCGAGGGCAAAATCAAGGCCCTCATTGTGTTCTACGAGGACCTTCTCGGGGATGCGCATTTTGAGGCCGACGATCTGGCCAACCTCGACTTTCTTGTATCGAACCATATTCTGACCAACGGCACCGCAAAAGCGAGTCATGTCGTTTTGCCCGGCGCAGGTTTTGCTGAGAAACGAGGCTCCCTCGTCAATATCACGGGACGCCTTCAGCGCCTGAACCAGGCCATTTCCCCACCGCCCGGCGCCATGGACGACTGGGAGATCATCCGCGACTTGATCAAGGCCCTCGATCCGGAGGAACCCTCCCGATACCTCCTCGAGGAAGTCTTCAGTGAAATCGCGGAAGAGGTAGACGAATTTGAAGAATTAAATCTTTCCAAGATTACCGACCTTGGGATTCCCATCATGAAAACCGGTCAGAGCATTCCACTCTTGGAGTCGGAAAAAACCCGCATAACTGCGGGAGAAATTGTCGGCTAGATATTCGAATGATTTCGATGGATTTCTTTTTCATTATCGCCTCGGCTGTCAAAATCTTCGGATTCACCTTTCTGGTGATCCTTCCCTTGGTGGCCTATTCCACCTATGCCGAGCGCAGGGTATCCGCTGTCCTTCAGGATCGAGTCGGCCCAAACAGAGTCGGCATCCCGGCCACTCTTTTTGGCTTCAAAAAAGATCTGAAGCTCTTTGGCCTAATTCAGCCTCTTGCCGACGGCGTGAAAGGCTTGTTGAAAGAGGACTTCACCCCGGCACACGTCAGAAAATCTTTTTACTGGATGGCACCTGCCTTTACCGCAGCGCCTGCTTTCGTAAGCCTTTGTGTGATCCCTTTCGGAAGTGCCGTCACCATATTTGGATACGAAATCAAGATGGTCATTGCCGACATAGGGGTTGGCCCTCTCTTCATTTTCGCGATTGCCTCCCTTAGTGTTTATGGAATCACCCTTGCAGGCTGGGCATCGAACTCGAAGTATCCATTTTTGGGCGGAGTGCGCTCATGTGCCCAGATGATCTCCTACGAAATCGCCTTGGGCCTTTCCGTCATCCCTGTCCTTCTCTTCTTCGGAAAATTAAACCTTAGTGATATCGTAACATATCAAGCGGCTAACGGATGGCTTCTTCTCCCTCTCTGGAACGAAAATGGCACTTTGATCCACGAAGCGTATTGGCAGACCAGCTCGCAACAATGGCTACTTCTTCTCCCGATGGGGATTTCCTTCTTCGTATTTACCACCTCCATCTTCGCCGAAACGAACCGAATGCCTTTCGATCTCCCCGAGTGTGAGACCGAACTGGTAGGCGGTTACCATACGGAATATTCGTCCATGAAATTCGCCCTCTTTTTCATGGGTGAATATGCGGCGATGATTGTTGGTTCTGCTCTCATCGTAACGATATTTCTGGGAGGGTGGTCACTTGGATTCGGTTTGGACAGCGCCCTGCTCCAAACCTCTGAAGGAGACTGGAAATGGTATGCCGGGCTCATTCACATGGGAGCCTTCCTAGCCAAGACTGTAGCCTTTATTATCTTTTTCATCTGGGTTCGATGGACCGTTCCACGCTTTCGTTATGACCAACTTATGAAACTGGGCTGGGTCGTGTTCTTCGAACTGGCTCTCTTTAACATTTTTCTCGCGGCCCTGATCATAGCCGCCCCTCATATCGGCCTTCTAAACACCTTTCTCTTCGGAATACCGGCTCTGGTCATTACCGCCTTGCTCATGTTCTTCATCACGAAGGCAAACGAAGTCAGACGAAAGGCGAAGGTTACATAATACAATATTCACTCCCTTCTTCTTTCTTTCCCAAATACCTAAAGCCCTTCCACTTCCCCTACCTGATGGCCATCGTCAAAGTCAAACGCCCAAAGCTATATTGGTATGAGCACCTTTATCTGCCGGCAATTCTCAAGGGTTTGATCATTACGCTCAAGCACGCCATCGCTTCGCTTCGTGGAAAAGCTCAGGGCGGCAAAGAACTGGCCTCCTCCGGACTGGGAGTGACCATGCAGTATCCTGAACAGAAGTGGGACGCTCAGCTGCCTGAATATTACCGGGGAGTTCCTGCCCTTGTCACAGACGAACAAAAACGAGAGCGGTGCGTCTCCTGTCAACTCTGCGAATTCATCTGCCCCCCCAAGGCAATAACCATAATGCCTGGTGAGATTCAGTCTGAGGACCCATGGGCCAAGGTGGAGAAGGCTCCGCAGAAGTTCGACATCGACATGATTCGCTGCATTTATTGCGGGATGTGCGAGGAAGTATGCCCAGAACAGGCCATCTTCCTGAGGCAGGACTATGCCATGACCGGGGTTAGCCGTTTGGAAATGGTCAATGATAAGGACCGCCTTTATGAGATCGGGGGGATCCGCGAGGGCCTAGTCAACAAATGGAATGAGCTGAAATGATGAATTGGACTGAGAACATTTGCCTATCCGGATTCTCTGGGGAGTATCCAGCCTGTAAGGCGCCAAAAGAATCGATCTTCTAGGGATGCCTGTTTTCTTCTACGCCTTCGCCGCCATATCCATCGTGGGTGCAATAGCCCTCGTATGTTTTCGTAACCCGGTAAGCTCCGCGATCTCCATGGTTGGTTCCTTCGTCGGGCTCGCAGCTCTCTTTATCGGACTGAATGCCTATTTCGTGGGGATCATTCAGATCCTCGTCTACGCGGGCGCCATCATGGTGTTATTTCTGTTTATCATCATGCTTCTGGACTTGAAGGCCCCCTCGACTTTCAAACGTTCAAGCCCTATGGTCATTGTGGGCGGCTTGATCATTCCCTTTACTTTTGTCATCCAACTCTCAGCGGTGCTTCCCGAAGTTCGTGGTGGAAATCCCCAAGCTCTTCCGCTCGAAGAGGCTGCGAAAGGCTTCTACGATAAGGACCGGGATCCTGACAAGCAGTCGGAAATCTACAACAGCCTGCGGCAGAAATCTCTGCCAGATGTGAATCTCGTCGGCCTCACTCTGTTTGGTCACAAGGGTGACAACGCCTCCATCCGGACACCCGGATACAACTTTCCGTTACAAATCACAGGAGTCCTTCTACTCGTTGCGACCGTTGGAGTTGTCGCGCTCTCCCTGAAGAAAAAAAAATCCAAATCCGGAGGTTCTGAAAGCTAACACATGGCGTCTCTCCAGGAATACCTTTTCATATCGGGACTCCTCTTCGCCATTGGGTTGGCAGGGGTTCTCATCCGACGCAATATTATTGTGATTTTCATGTGCCTCGAACTGATGCTGAGCGCCGCCAACCTCACTCTTGTCGCGTTTTCCCGTTTCAATACCGGAGAGAACGGACTCCCGGATTACAACGGGCAGGTGCTTGTTTTCTTCATCATAACCGTGGCTGCTGCCGAGGTTGCAGTAGGACTCGCAATCATCGTGGCCCTCTACCGGGCTCGCCAGACAGTTGACGTTAAAGATCTGACCTCCATGAGGGGGTGAACGCCCACTCCATCAAAGCTTACCGATCAAATAACAGACAAACTTGCCCTTACCCCTAGGACTCCTTAGCCATGCTCGAACTTCTCTCCTGGACCATGCTGCTGCTCCCGCTCTGCTCCGCAGCGGTGATCCAGCTGTTGCTTCGGGAGATGGCTGATACAGCGATCCGCATCTCGGTGGGGTCTGTCGCTGCAACCTTTGTCATCGCGCTTTTACTGCTCGAAAGCGAGGACAGGACTTTGACAGTTCAGTGGGCAAATGCCGGCAGCTTTCATATCGAGATCGGGCTGATCATCGATGACCTTTCGCGCGGCATGATGATCGTGGTGACAGGTGTGGGGCTCCTCGTTCATCTGTTCTCACTCGCATACATGAAGGAGGACGAGGCGCGAGGTCGTTACTTTGCCGGACTTTCCATCTTCATGTTCTCGATGACAGGGATCGTGCTCGCGAGCAACTTCATCATGATGTTCATCTTCTGGGAGCTTGTCGGATTCAGCTCCTACCTCCTCATTGGTCATTGGTTCCAAAAGGATTCCGCAGCTGAAGCCGCGAAGAAAGCGTTTCTGGTCAATCGAATCGGCGACTTCGGTTTCATGATCGGCATACTTATGCTCTGGGGCATCCTCGGCACCTTTGCATTCCGGGAGATGGCGGGCAGCGCAACAGTACTGGTGGATAGCAATAGCACCCTCACTGGAATTGCGGTCCTTCTTGTCTTCTGTGGAGCGCTGGGAAAATCTGCGCAAGTCCCGCTCCATGTCTGGCTACCCGACGCCATGGAGGGCCCCACTCCAGTATCTGCTCTGATTCACGCGGCCACCATGGTGGCTGCCGGAGTATATATGCTGTTCCGGCTACAATTCTCCGCCGGCATCGAAATATTCGAGGGCTTTGCCGGAACCACCATAGCCTGGGTTGGTGGAATCACCTCTCTCCTGGCTGCTCTAATGGCCACTCAACAGGACGATATAAAACGGGTCTTGGCATACTCCACTCTCTCTCAACTCGGCTACATGGTCATGGCCGTGGGACTGGCAGGGGATCACAGCGGCGAAGCTGGTATGTTTCACCTTTACACCCATGCATGGTTCAAAGCTCTGCTCTTTCTTGGCTCTGGCGCCGTGATTTATGCATGCCATCACGAACAGAACATCTGGAAGATGGGCGGCCTATTCCAGAGAATGCGGAAGACCACAATCACTTTTGCCATCGGAACTGCAGCGCTCATGGCCATTTACCCGCTTTCAGGTTTCTGGTCCAAAGAGCAGATCCTCGAAGCTGCTCACCATGACCAACCGGTCTTATTCTGGCTGGCGATCATCGTTGCCACTTTGACGCCATTTTACATGACTCGACTCTTCATCGTGGCCTTCCTTGGAAAAAGCCGAGGACATGGTGCGCAGGAAGCTAAGGAAGTTCCACCTATCATGCTATATCCACTGTTCGCGCTCTCATGCATGTCAGTGATTGCCGGTTTCACACCCGTGGCAGAAAAGTTATCGCCAGCATTTCATCATCCCTCTCATTCCTTCAGCCCAACCAACCCAGTCTTTCTGATCTCTCTGGCCGCTCTTCTGATTGGAATCAGCAGCGGCATTCTTCTCTACCGGGGACGGGATAGCGACCCCCTTGCAGGGAATCGCTTGTTCAAGGTCTTTCGCAATAAATTCTACTTCGACGAGGCTTACCTCGTCCTAGTCCGGGTATTCCAGAACGCAGTCGCGGTAGTCGTTCACTTCCTCGATGATTTTGTAATCGGAAATCTTATCGTCGGGGGCTTGGTTAGAAGCGCATCAGGAGTCGGCAATCTTTTCCGGAAGCTCCAGAGCGGGAACCTGCAGGGATATGCATTCCTGTTCGGAGCAGGCATCATTCTGATCATCTATCTCACCGTATTCGCCCGCTAGGAACCAATGACTGCCTGCCTCGTTTTAACACCGCTCATTGGGGTCATTGCTATCCTCATGGGGCGGGATCCAAAGGCCACCGCGCGGCTAACAACTACCGTGATGCTGATAACTGGCATACTCCTTGCCGGGTTATGGGCCATGGGAATCCGGGAAGGGCTGTCCATGGACCCGATTGTTCTCAATAAACCCGAAATCCGTCTCGGTCTTGGGCTCTACGATGGCATGAGCGTCATCATGATGCTTCTCTCGGTCACGGTCGCATTTGCTGCTGCGCGTACGGGTTCCTGTGAAAAACGCCATGAGGCTCTCTGGAACATCTCTCTTCTTCTCATTGCGGCAGGAGCCATTGGTGCATTTATTTCGACTGATCTCTTTTTCTTCTACGCGTTCCATGAACTGGCATTGATTCCTACCTTCCTGATGATTGGCATCCTCGGTCGCGGGGAACGTAAAATCATTGCGTGGAAGGCGACCATTTACCTCGCCTTCGGATCAATTGTCCTCCTCGCGGGACTACTTTGGCTCGTATCATCCAGCGGAACGTCCAGCCTCGCCTTCGAGGATTTACTCAAGACATCCATTCCGAGTGAAGACCAGCAAGGCATTGCTCTTTTTCTCATTATTGGTTTTGGCACCCTGGTTTCTCTCTTCCCCTTCCATTCATGGGCGGCGCCAACCTATGCCAGTGCACCGGCTCCCATTTCCATGCTTCACGCTGGAGTCTTGAAGAAATTCGGCCTCTACGGACTACTCAGACTTCATCCTCTTGTTCCGGAGGGGATGAGTCACTGGCTTAACCTCGTGATCGTCCTCCTCATCGGGAACATCCTCTGGGTTGGCCTTGTGACCATCAATCAGAAGCGTCTTGATCTCATGCTTGGCAACTCCAGCGTCATGCACATGGGTTATATTTTTCTAGCCTTTGCGGCTCTGATTGAAGCCGGATCAGAAGCGGAAAACCCCGTAGCAATGCCCGCCGCAATTCTCCTCATGTTTGCTCATGGAGTAACGATCGCCATGCTTTTGGGGCTCACCGATCGTATTGAGAAGAAAACCGGGACCCTCGATTTACGAAACCTCGGGGGATTGGCCAGCCTCACCCCCAGGCTAGCATTTCTCTTCGGACTCGCAGCAATGGCATCCATCGGCCTGCCTGGTCTCGCAAACTTCGCAGGAGAGGTGATGGTCTTCATTGCCGGTTTTAAAGGATGGCAAGCGCGCAGCGGGATGGGCTCAGTGCAAATCGCCACTATTATCGCCCTGTGGGGACTGGTTATCAGCGCGGTCTACATGCTAAGGGCCTACCGTAAAACTTTCCAGGGACCGAAGGGATCGCACACCACAAAAGCCGAAGACCTTTCTCCCAGCGAGCGGAAACCCGCAATCTTTCTCGCCTTCGTTCTGGTGATCGTGGGCATCTTTCCCAATCTTCTTCTCGGCCTGCTGGGGGATTCCGGAAGCGAATCTTCCGAGAGTCGTGAACTACAGCCCCCCTCGAAGCAGGTCCTTTTACCGGATCCCGAGCCTAAATCCCAGCAAGCCATACTGGCCAACTGACAATTCGCTATGCCTGCCTACTGGTTAGAAGCTACTGTCGTCATCCTCGGGCTCATCCTGCTCTTGATGGAGGCCTTTGGGAAATCAACCAGCCGGGAACTGCTCCGAAGAGTCGCGATTGGAGGACTCGCCTTTACTCTTGTTCCCCTCTACTTCGCGGTTGCTCCCTCTCCCGACAACGCTGAGCTTTCCCGCTTCTATATCTATGACAACTGGGCTGTCTTCTTCAAGCTTCTCGCCATCGTTGCCACGATCCTTGTCCTCCTGATGGCCTATGACTACCGCAGGGTCCTGAACCAGTTCACCGAAGAACCAGGGACAGATCATGGTACAGGTGAATTCTATGCCCTCCCGGTGTTTGCCTGTGCGGGCATGATGTGGATGGCCTCTGCCAGAGATCTTGTCTCTATTTTTGTTTCCCTAGAACTCGTCACCATCACCTTCTATATTCTAGTAGGCTACATGCGACGCCAAGTTGGCTCTCTTGAGGCTGGCGTTAAGTATCTCATTCTCGGAGCTCTTTCCACTGGCTTCCTTGTGTATGGAATGGCCTGGATTTACGGCGTCACCCACACCACTAATCTCGCTGAGATCAGCATTGCGATTGCCGACCCGGACTCAGGAATCGCCGCCAACCCCTCGCCTCTCTTTTTTGGGCTGTCCTTAATGCTTCTCTCCCTCGCCTTCAAAATTGGGGCAGTCCCAATGCACCTGTGGATTCCAGATGTATATCAGGGAGCACCTACCCCAATCACCGCATTTCTCTCCGTTGGGTCAAAAGCCGCTGGCTTCATAGTCGCTTTACGTATTCTCGAGCCCTTCTTTGCATCAGAGATCACAAGAACTCAGACGACTCTCATCGTTCTCATTATGGCTGGGCTTACTCTCCTGCTGGGTAACCTCGCTGCCATTGCGCAAACCAACTTCAAGCGCCTCCTCGCCTACTCCTCGATCGCTCACGCGGGTTTTATCCTGCTAGCTATTGCAGCGTGGCATCCAGGAGATGCGGGTTCTCTGAGCACCCACCAAGTTGTTTCCCTCTACCTCGCAACCTACCTCGTGATCACCTTAGGGGCCTTTTTTGTCCTGGTGGTCGTGCGCAATTCGGAGAGTAGCGATGAAATCTCAGCATTTGATGGGCTCGGCCAACGAAACCCATCCCTCGCAGCCTGTGCCACCATCCTTCTCTCCGCCCTCGCAGGCCTTCCCCTGACTGCTGGCTTCATCGGTAAATTCTTCGCCTTTCAATTGGCTATCAGCTCAGCCAGCGCCAACAAGGCGCTCTGGCTGGGTGTTGGCATCGGTTTCATTGGTGTCGCTGCCTCATTCTATTATTACCTCAAGGTCGTCCGCGCTATCTACTGGCGAGAACCCGCCAATGAAGAAGAGGTCCCAGTTCCCCAGATCAGCAGGATCGTCATCCTCAGCCTGACAGCACTTACTATCCTCTTCGGCTTCTGGCCAAATCCCATCCTCTGGGTAATAGGAGGCTAAGAGAGATCACATTTCTCACCAGGCGCTCAACCACTGACTCTGACTCTTTCCCGGTCGGGTTGCAGGAACTGCGCCCAGCTCTCATCTTCAGAAAGCTCCGGACGTTTTCCATAGATCGGGCGCCACCGCGGGGCCTTCGGTTTTCGCAACAAGCTCATCCCTGCTTCGTAGGCCAATTTGTTCGCCTTCCTTGTGTTGCAGCGAATACAGGACGTTACGATATTATCCCAGGTGGTCTTCCCTCCCTTATCCCGGGGCACGACATGATCAAGGTTCAGATCACGCTCCGCAAAGTTCTGGCCACAATACTGGCACACCAGATCATCCCGGAGAAACACGTTCTGCCGGGTAAACCTCACCTCTTTCCGAGGTATCCTGTCATAGAGCGCCAGCACGATAATTCTTGGGGCGCGGAAAGCATGACGCACTGTTCTTATTAACTCTCCAGCCAGATGCCCGGAGGAGTGTTCTGCCCACGAAATCAAGTCGTGAGTCTGATACTGAGCATCTCCATCGGTTTGGACAATTTGAGCATGACCAAGGCACACGAGCCTGATCGCCCGCTTTACTGAGCAGGTATGAATCGGCTGCCAAAGACGGTTCAACACGAGAACCGGGCAATCCAGCAACAATTTATTAGCCTGCTCAGGCACTACGGATACGGACCTTACCATGGGGTTTTCGCCGAACAAGGGAAAGCGCTCGACAAGCCCATAACCCATCCCGGGGTCCCGCCGCCAATCATTCCGAAGCAGTGATTGCCTTGATAATCCATTACCCTTAAGCTGCTCCCGATGTCTAGTTTCCTCGGCCGCTGCTTTCATATTGCTACCTGGGGTGAATCCCATGGCGGCGGGGTAGGAGTTGTGATCGATGGATGTCCTCCTCGCATCCCTCTCACCGAAGAACAGATCCAGGGTGAACTGAACAGGCGGCGACCAGGTCAAAGTGAGATCGTCACCCCCCGCGACGAAGCTGATGAGTGCGAAATACTCTCCGGTGTCTTCGACGGGATGACCTTGGGCTCCCCCATTGCCATTCTTGTTCGAAACAAGGATGCCCGTCCCGCGGCCTATGAGGAGATGTCCACGAAATACCGGCCTTCCCATGCGGACTATACCTACGACGCGAAGTATGGAATTCGGAATTGGCAGGGGGGCGGCAGGGCCTCCGCCCGCGAAACCATAGGCCGGGTTGCCGCAGCAGCGGTTGCCAGGCAAGTCCTGAATGCTATGGCCCCGGGAATCGAAATTCTTGCATGGGTTTCCTCCATTCAGGAGCTCGAGGCCAATGTGGATCCTGGATCAATCAACTCTGAGCAGATTGAGGGCAATATCGTGCGAACTGGAGACCCCTCCAAGGTCGACGAAATGATTACCCTGATCAAGAAGGCCCGGAGCGAGGGAAATTCTCTCGGTGGAACAATCGAAGCAGTCGTGCGCGGTTGCCCGCCGGGCCTCGGAGAACCCGTATTCGACAAGTTAGAGGCAGAACTCGCCAAAGCCATGATGAGCCTCCCTGCAACCAAGGGATTTGAGATTGGATCCGGGTTCAAGGGCACCTTACTCACGGGAAAGGAACACAACGATCACTTCTATATGGAGGATGGCCGTGTGAGGACTCAAACTAATCACTCCGGGGGCATTCAGGGAGGGATTTCAAACGGAGAACCCATCTTGTTCAGGGTCGCTTTCAAGCCAACGGCCACCATCATGACTGAGCAGGCAACTGTCAGCAGCTCCGGTTCTGACACAGAACTGAAAGGTCGCGGCCGGCATGACCCCTGTGTTCTTCCACGCGCCGTCCCCATGATCGAGGCAATGACTACTCTGGTTCTCTGTGATCACCTGCTCCGTCACAGGGCCCAGTGCGGGGCGGTGGCCTCTGTTCCTCAATAATTTCCTCTTCTATTAAGATATGCTCGCGATCTCCTCCCCTGACCTCACGATTTACGGTGTCCTCGGGCTAATTATCATCGCGTTCATTATTATCGGACTGCTTAAGGGATTTATTCGCATGACCTTTGGCCTCATTGCTCTCTCTGCGGGAGCATGGGCTGGGTTCTGGGGCTTCCAGAACGGGTCATCATTGGCAGGATTCCTCATTGACGATCCCGACACTTGGATGAATGGAGCGGTAGGCCTCATTATTGGATTTGCGGCCTTCTTCGTCGCCCGCGCCCTGTTTGGAATCATCCTGACTCCGGCGAAACCAAAGGAGGGCACAAAAAGAAGATTCACTCCAAGCGGAGGCATCCTCGGATTTGTCATGGGGATTGCCTTCACGTGGTTCTGCCTTTCAGGAATTCGCTACGTGGGCACCCTCGATGAACTGAACTGGGTCAGAGACGCCCTCTCAAGCAAGGAGTGGATCAGCGCCTCAACCCCAGAGGATCGTCTTTCCAAGCAACCTGCCCAGCCTGCTCTATCAAAACTGAAGCGGAAAATTGATGCCACCATTGCTGGAAAACTCCATGGACAGTATGATCTTTTCAATAATCGGGCCCGCGCAAACCTATCTAAACTCACCCTTCTTGTTGATAACGAGAGAGTGTGGGCCCGCGCTAACTTGAAGCCGGATGTCCGGGCAGCAGCTAAGCAGGCTCAGATTGATTATCTTCTAACGGAACAGAAAGCTCAGCTGAAAGCTCTCTATAGTCAGGGGCAAACTGCTCAATTACTCAATTCTGACTCAATCAAGAAAGTCTGCGCGGAGGAAAACGCTCGTTCCAGGCTGGCGAATCTTGATATCGAAGCTGCTATCGGGCTGCTGCCAGCTCAAGAAGGCAATTAAAGTCTGAACTCCAGCGTGCCGTATCGTCCTGACAATAGAGGTTCTTAATTATTGAACCTTGGAGATCCGGCTTGGTTCCCGCCCTTGCACTTGCCTCCCTCGGACCTCACACTTCGGTCTTACTACAACTACACGAACGTTGCCTCCCCATTCCTGTCGATGCACAAGGACTATATCGCTACTATCGGGCTCGAAGTCCACTGCCAGGTCAAGACCCGGAGCAAGATGTTCTGCTCGTGTAGAACCAGCTTTGGAGAAGAACCAAACAGCCATGTATGCCCAACCTGCATGGGCCTTCCCGGAGCTCTTCCCGTTCTCAATAGGGTCGCAATCGAGCAAACTATCCTAGCTGGACTACTTCTCGATTGCACGACCCCGGAAATATCCAAGTGGGATAGAAAAAATTATTTCTATCCTGACATGCCCAAGAACTACCAGATCTCGCAATTTGATCTGCCACTTTGCCTTGGGGGCTGCGTCCCATTGCCTGACTACAGCTATCCAAAGGATTATCAGCAGGACATTGCGAACCCAGGAAAGAAAATCGGACTAACCCGTATTCATCTTGAAGAGGACGTCGCGAAATCCACTCACTTGGCTAATTCCAGTGTAATTGATTTCAATCGTGCCGGGACTCCTCTCATGGAAATTGTCTCTGAACCCGAAATTGAAACCCCAGAAGAGGCCTTCGCTTATCTCAAAACTCTCCAGCAAATCCTCATTTATGGAGAAATTTCTGACGCTGATATGGAAAAGGGGCAGCTGCGCTGTGACGTCAACGTGTCCGTCCGTAAAAAGGGCACTGAAAAGCTTGGTACCAAGATCGAGCTCAAAAACATGAACTCCATCTCTGCAGTCCGCCGCGCTCTCCACCACGAAATAGAGCGTCAGGTGAGAGTTCTCGAGGAAGGTGGAACACACGCTCAAGCTACCTGGCGGTGGAATGACGATGCAGGCGTTACCGAGTTCATGCGAGGCAAGGAGGACGCTCATGATTATCGCTATTTCCCGGATCCTGATCTCCTTCCAGTCCGGTCGGGAAGCATGGTCGAACGAATGCGGAGCCATGTTCCTGAACTCCCTGCTGACAAGTCGGCGCGTTTTGAACGAGATTTTAAGGTCACCAGCTATGATGCCTATGTCCTCTCCTCGGATCGCTCACTTGCTGACTATTTCGAGACTGCCGCAGAGGCATCTACAGCGACTCCTAAGAAAATTGCCAACTGGGTAATCAATACTCTTCTTCGGCATCTCAATGAGGATAACCTCACTCCCTCAGCCTCTCCCCTCTCTGCTGAAAAACTTGCCAGTATTGTAGACCTCATTGAGGAGGGAACCATTTCCAACAATCAGGCGCGTGAGGTTTTTAATTCCCTCTGGGCTAACCCCGACCAGAACCCCGACGAGGTTGCTAAGGACCTCGGATTTGAACCGGCTGACACCGGAGCGATCGATACCCTCATCGACGAGGCCATCGCCTCCAATCCAGACAAGGTATCTGAGATCCAAGGTGGCAACGAAAAACTCGTTAACTGGCTTACTGGCCAGGTCATGAAGGCATCCAAGGGCAAGGCCAATCCAAAGCAGGTCACGGACTCAATCAGAGAAAAGCTTCTGCACTAGGATCCTAAGCGACCGTACCAGAACTCCTCACGTCATGATTCCTCCTATCCTTCAGGCTCGATCCTTGACTAAACGCTTTGGGGACATCGTTGCAGTCGACGGTCTAGACCTCGACGTTCGGGCGGGCGAGGTCATCGGTCTCCTAGGTGTCAACGGTGCCGGCAAGACCACCGTGATGAACATGATTCTCGGCCTGACCATTCCGAACGAGGGAAGCATCCACGTCTTCGGAAAAGACCTTCAGAAGCATCGGATAGAGATCCTGAAGCGAACCAATTTCTGCACAACTTATGCCAACCTTCCCTCGAACCTCAAGGTTTGGCAGAACCTCCGGGTCTTCGCCGGGCTCTACGGGGTGAAGAATCCAGGCGAGAAGATCGAGGAGCTTCTCGAGATGCTTGGAATTCACCACCTTCGCAACAATATCACGGGGCGCCTTTCCGCAGGGGAGGGCACCCGGGTAAACCTCGCTAAGGCCCTGCTCAACGACCCAGAACTTCTTCTCTTGGACGAACCCACTGCTTCTCTCGATCCAGATATCGCGGACAAGGTTCGTAAACTCGTTCGCCGCCTCCAGAAGGAAAGCTCCCCGGCTATTCTCTATACCTCCCACAACATGCGGGATATCGAAGAAGTCTGCGACCGTATTCTCTTCCTACACCAAGGCAGAATCCTTGCCTCTGGAACGGCAGGAGAGATCAAGTCCCGCTTTGAAGGCAAGGATCTCGATGACGTCTTCATCAAGGTCGCCCGTAACGAGGTCGAAACACCCCACCTGTGAGTCTCTCACGCGGCTCAAAGCGCGCCGTTACCTAAGCTCCACCCGAACCCGCCCGAATCGCGCGGAATCCTCGTTTGAGCTGACTACGTCCTCCGCTCTAACCCGTTCCCACAAAGCATTGATAGGCACTACCGTCTCACTTGTCGCCCCCTCCCACCCTGATTCCAGCGCAGACGAAAACTCAGGGTAGTAAGAGAGACGTGGAGATCCTTCTTCGCGACGGCGAAGATACTCAATTACCAATCTCGGTTGTGCGATGGAGTCATCAAAGCGCACCAACGGCATCCCTCCAGTTTCCGAACCTGGAACAAGAACCCTCTGATCGGCCTCAACCGGCGAAAGATTGAAAGCATACTCGAGGAGAAGCGGTACTCCATCCTGATCACTATCCGAGCCGTACGCGGTAGTAGTCAGAACCCCGTCAGAAGGATCCTCTCCGACCAACTCATGAGGCTCAAAATAGGAGGCTTTCCACTCAGCATAAGTCCCGACTGCATAGTAGAATCCCTGGACCGGGCTGGTCACCGGATTGGTTCCAACGAGAGGATCTCCTCCGTCGTTGGAAAGATAGGCCGATGCGATGTAATCAACCCGGTAAACTCCCGGATCACTGAATCCGATGTTGGTGTGAGAGTGACCGGATGAAAAATAATAGGCATCGTCCTCTGTGAGCCCGTCGGCGCTTGAGATCCAAGTCTTGGTAACCCCACCAGTCTGATTACTCCAAATCGAGAAGTGCCCATTGCCCAAGCCTGAATAACTAATTCCTTCGAGAGAAATTTTCACGAACGGTGCCGAGAACCCTAACCTTGAATCTCCATTGAAATAACGGGCAAAGGCACCTTCTGACCGCCATCCCGGCCAGATGAGGGAAGTGAAAGCCTGCGGAATGAGCCAGACTTCTTCATTTTCCCTAACCCCAAGAAAGTCCCATTGCTCGCTAGGCGGACGATTTGCTCTACCCCCTTCCTCGGGAAATGGCTTATCAATTACAACCATTACTGCTTCCTCAGGATCGAGATCGCTATCTCCATCGATTCCATGAATCGCGATCTCCCAGTCCCCTCCCTGATACCGAAAGGCATGGTCAACGTGGATTCGCTTCAGGAGCGTCCCAGCCTGCACCCCCTGAATCAGGAGAACCATAATGAGGGCCAACCAACTCTGACCCCTTAGATTTCCCCACCTGATTGTATTCGAATTCCTATTCATCGCTCAGGTGTCCTCTCGTAAACTCGGAGGTTCAGCAAAATTCTCCCCGGACTCGATGCGTTGCTTTGCATCGCTGGCCTTCCAAGTCTCGACGTGCCCATCTATAAACAGATAATTCGCAGATCCTTTGGAGTGGTCACTGTCTGGCCGCCCGGTCCGGTGGCGATCCGGCTGGATGTCTCTCAAGACACTCTCCCAGCTTCTTGTCCATCCCCGCGAGTGAGTATGATCCATCGTGGTTTCCACCGTCTGATCTTCCGATACAATGAATGCCATCAAGGTGCGGGCGGGCTCATCGATGCACTGCATATTGTTGCAGGGAGAACTCAGCTCCTCGCCAAAAGGACCAATCTCTGGCACAAAGATAAAGCTGTTGAGAATGTAGCTAGTCCCTCCCCGCTCCCGTCGCTCTTCTCTGTATGGATCTGCCGGGCAAAGACGTAATTCATCATAGTGGGGACCCATTTCGTCTTCCAGCGCGGCAATCCAAGCCTTGTTCACCGCTGCCGTATGAGTTGTCTCCGGGAAGAACCCGTTGTTGTTTAGCGCATGTGCTGTCAGGGCCACCCCGATCTGGCGCATATTACTAGCGCAATGAACTTGCTTGGCACGGGCAATGCCAGAGAAGACCGCTCCCGTGCCTAACGCAGCAAGAGCCGCGATGATGGCTACTGCCACCAACACTTCAACCATAGTGAAACCACGCGCCCTCATGTTGCCCTGCAAGTCTCGGGCTCCTGGTCAGGACGTCCCGCTTAGACTCTCCTCCTACGTAATGTCGCAAACGCGCCCAACGCAAGAAGGAAGAGCGAGGAGGGCTCTGGCACTACATTGAAACGCACCGAAAAGTCAGTTCCGGTGAGTCCTCCTCCGGCCAACTCTCCTTCACTCCGGAAGGTCACGTCATAGATCCCCTCTTCGCTGAAGCCCATGTTGAAATGATAATGTCCCGGCTCAAGTGCAAGCCCTACCTCATTCGCAGCATCAGATCCCAATGCACTCGACATCAGAACGCTGTCTCCACCGAACGCATCCGTCGTCCAGAGCGAGAACACACCCGGGCCTGAGACATCTACAAGGCTCAAATTTACAACATCGTCGAGGAGTAGACCCGGACTGATTTCTTCAACCGCTAGGCCGACCCAGGGACTTCCCTGAGCCGTCGCGAGGGTTTCATCCTGTGCCAAAACGTAAACATTCGCTGCACCCGAATCCGCAGCCCCAGCCCCCGGCAGGGTTGGCCCAGGGACCAATACGGATAGCGCATCTATTTCATACTCTTCCTCGGTAGCTTCAAGACCGTCAATAATCGGATGATTATCTCCCTCGTGATCGTGATCCTCGTCGTCATCGTGGTCTTCCCCCTTGTGCTCTTCTCCCTCGTGCTCACCTTCCTCTTCATGAAAGTGAAAGTGCGGATCCCAGTCAGTTCCGTCGAAACCAATGCCAATGTCACCGTGTCCCGATTGCCAGAGGGCTCCCAGAGACCATGGACTGGCTAGAACGCCTAAAATGCAGATAAAACTGAATGTTTGTTTCATGAGGTATTAATGCAACTTCTTCGCAACAATCACCTATCCGCTTCTGTTATCAAGTTCCAATTGCGATTTTTTTGCATTTATAAGATCCCCGCCTCAATAATCTTGTGATAGCCCCCTTTCCCTCCCCACAGAACATCTCTCTTAGACCGATCGGGCCACTGAAAATCAATGAACTACAACTACGGATCTTGTAAAATACACGGATGGTCTGTTAGCTCGGATTGAAATGATAAAGAGCACAGCAATCACGGTGGTCCTCTTGACTGCCTGCTCCCTCCAATCTCTTGTCCAAGGGCAGGACCGAAGAGAGCGGAGAGGAGGTGACGATAAGGTTCCCGCGATCGGCAGTGCGATTCCGGATATCGACGTATTCGATGCTCAGGGACGCAGCTTTGGCCTAAGAGAGAAGCTCAAGGGAAAACATGCCGTTCTCGTCTTTGGCTGCCTGACCTGACCCCCTTTCCTTCGTAATGTCTCCAGTTTGGAGGCAATTCAGCATGATTACCGGGAGAAGAGCGAGAAGCTCGTCTTCTACTATGTCTACAAATCCCTTGCCCATCCGGAACGCGACCGACTCGTCCAACCCATAACCATCGAGGAGAGACTCAAGCATGTCTCTGCCGCCCGCAGGCAACTCGACACGAGAATCCCATGGCTTGCCGACACCATGGCGAACGATCTCAAGCATGCACTTGGCGATCGGCCCAACTCGGAATTCATCATTTCCCCGGAAGGCAGGATTCTTGTCGCCCGAAGCTGGAGCGATCCTGAAACCCTGAGAGCTGACTTGGAGAAGCTCATTGGGAAGACAAAGACGATAACCTCACCATCCGATCTGAATCGAAAGACCAAGGCCGCCCCGGCAAGCAAGATCGCTAGCGGTATCGTTCCCCGGACGGAAAAACCCGAAGGGGCAATGGCTGTAATTGTCCGTCCCATCTCTCCTAAGGGCGAAAAGGAACAGGCAAAGGAGACATTCTACATTAAACTCCGTGCCGAGGCGGATCGGGGACTGATGGACCAGGGGAAGGGAAAACTCCATATCGGCTTCCACCTCGACCCTGTCCATACGGTGCATTGGAACAACCTTGCAGACCCCCTTCATTTTGAATTCAAGACCACCAAGGGGATCAAGCTGAGCACAAGCAAAGGGTCCGCTCCCAAGGTCAAGACCCCCTCGGATATTGATCCACGTGAGTTCTTGATCGAGATCGATTCCAGTACCGGACGGATTGAGCAGCCTCTCGAACTTACGGTTTCCTATTTTGCCTGCGATGACGAAGAGGGCTGGTGCCGGGCTGTCACCCATCGCTACGAAATCGAACTCAGGCGTGACCGGGATGCCGGTTCGGTGCGTTCTCCGGGAGCAGGGAGAGGCCTTGACAGGCGCCAGCGACCGGGCGGCGGTCGAGGAGGCTTCGGCCAACGTCGCCGTCCTGATGCAGGGCAGATGCTGGAACGAATGGATGCCAACGGGGATGGAGCCATCTCCCTCGAAGAGGCACGTGGACCGATGATCGACCGCTTCAAGATGATGGACACTGACGAAAACGGTTCCCTCAGCAGGGAAGAATTACAGAAGCACTTCGAACAACGAAGCAGCCGCCGTTAACTCGACTCGTTCTCTATCTGCTCTTAATACGCGGTAGTTTCCCATCTCCTGTGAGTTCACCGTCAAGCAGCCATGCCAGGTTGAATCGCGCAATGTAAGCTCCCTTGAATGGATCGTGCTCGTAGAGAAGATAGATCCACCCGTTCGATTTGGTCTGGACCCGACCGACCGCGAGCGATGAGTAGCCACTTCGTCCAGAATCCACTAATCGCTTGAGAGGCCAGGTCTTCCCACCATCAAAACTCGCCCATACCGAGACCCTCTCACGATGCGAGGCGTCGGTATCAAGGTTGCTGAAGATCAGGACATCACGCTGCTCTAACGGCAATCGCGTCAATCCTCCCATGCATCCGTAGGGTCTGCCCTGATCTCCATCTGGAAGCGCCTCCACGATACGCCAATCCTTCCACGTTACTCCGCCATCGTCACTCCATGCTTCTCGTCGGCGTTTATTCCGTGGACGCTCGGGCCAATGCACCCGCGAATTATAGTAAATGCGCCCATCCGACAACTCCACAAGGGTCGCCTCCCCCGTCCCCTTTTCAGGAAAAGGCCCGCTCGTCTTCCATGACTCTCCGCCGTCGTCACTGTAGATGGCATTGGTATATTGCAGGGGCCATTCTGCACCACCTCCATTAGGACCGTAGTAGCGAGTCGGGCGCAGCAGGCGTCCCTTATGCTTGCCATGCCGCAATGTGATACCGTGTTCATTCATGTGCATGGAAGGCGTGTTCCCGTTTACGTCCTTCTCAATCACCGTCACCTGCGCCTGCCACGTCTTACCATCATCACGACTACGATATACAGTCAATGGTGCCGGCGGCTGCCGGTCCTCGACGAAGACCAGGATATCCCCAGATTTTTCTTCAACCGTTGCACCTCCACCATGATATCCCTTTTCGGAGACGGTGATGAGTCCACCCCACGCCCTGCCTCCATCCTCACTCCGGCGCACCACCACCCCATTGTTACCCCAGACAGAAATTACCGTTCCGCGGGTGGTCACTACCACATTGGGATAGCGCTGATCATCGAACAGGCGCTGTTTCTCGAAAACTGGTTTCCCGAGGAAATCTTCCAGTCCGTCACCGGCGCGGGAGGTGACCGATAATCCAGTAATAACAAGCAGGGCAGTGACTATCGGTCGATACAGGCTCATTGATGCCCGCACGATGCTTTTTCCACTTTCTGAATTCCAGCTCTTTCGAATCCCACGGCAATCAGGAAATCTCAGGCGGTTCTCGCTGAATCACGCGGTCATATCACCGATAATACTCTACCTTACGAGGTTTAACGCCCAGCTTCTCGTAATTAAAACCGGCCTTCAGCGGGCTGTAATCGCCAATGATTTCAATTGATCTGTCCCCCTTGATTGCTTTTTCCATACCTAGCCCCCAGTAGACGGCGTTTACCGTAATTCTTCTCACTCCGTCATTTTCCAGATCCATCGCGGAGCCCATCGTGAAATGAAATATTCTGGATTCCAGACCCTTGTTCCCGATCCATGTTTTCGTCCAAGCAACAGGTAATGGCTCCTTCTTGGTATTGGGTGGAGCATCCCTTTCAAGATTGATCAATGGCTGGCCCAGGACCAATGACTTACAATCCTCCGGGAAAGGATTCTTGTCATTATGACACCGATACACATCGGAAGTTCCCCAGATATCCCCGACTCCGCTGAGAATAGAATGTTTCCTGTTCTCAGGAACAATCACTCCGCGTGTCGCCTCACGATGCCAGCCCCCGTGATGGCCCATGAAAGTGCCTCCCAGCATCTCGCGCAGGGAAACATTTTTACCTCCCTTCTTGTATTTGAGCCCACCCCAGAAACCGTGGTTGGCAGTTCGCAGGGCAATGAGTGGTTTTCCTGAATCAAAGTAGTCATAGAAATGCTGCATCTGAGCTTCAGGAAGATGCATGAAGCGCGAGATCCAGATCACGCAATCAGCCTTTTCCAGGTGATCAAGACCTGGGATATTATGGCGTTTTTCTTTGTCTTTGAACGGAGCCGGCATCGTTGGGTCAACTTCCCCTTTTTCATTCACGGAAAACAGAACGGTGCAATCAAAGCCATGATGACTGGAGAGAACCTTCGCCAGCATCGGCATGGATTGTTCACTGCGGTACTCCTGCTCAGCAGCAATCAGCACAACATGCTTTCCCTTTCCCGGTCCCTTTGACCCCGGATACGTTAACCAAAGGTCACCTTGAGGGGCGGCCGCTTCAGGATTGCCCTGCTGAGCTGCCAGATCATTGAACAAAGCCGTGCAGAGCAGACACAGTAGAAATAATCGAGTCATATGAGTTGGTTGCCTTCTTTTTTGCAGGTTAGTTCATTCTGGCAAGCGCATCAGCAAAGGCTTTGCCGATCTGGCCAAGAATCTTGGCCGATCCCAGATAGTGATAGGCGGCATTGGAGACGCCAAGTTCCAGGATCTTCAGCTCTTCCTTGGTGAACAGCTTGGCATTGAGCTCAGCAAGGGCCTTATCACGTTGTTCCCGGTTGAGTGATTTATCCTTTGAAAGCTCGCGGCGTTTGGCGTTGATCCTGCCGCGGCGATCGACAAGCTCGGAGAGCTCTCCGTCCCAGTAATTTTCCGTCAGCACGGCGGTGACGTTACCCCTGAATTCCGGCAACTTGGCTGGTGCGGCCATGGCCTTGCGGAATTCACCGTGGATGCCGGCGTAGCGTTTCTGGTCCGGACCATACTTGGTAATGGGCCCACCCGCACCCATCACACCGATCACAAACGGCAGCTTGGGTGCCTTGAGATCCTTGCGCACATCGCGTATGAAGTGCGTAAGATTCTTGCTGTAGGCATCATAGCTGCCCGGCTGGCCACGCGTGGGATAGGTGCCGCCATCGACCATGTCGTTCCAGCCCTGGAACCACACAAATCCCGCCACCTCGTACCCCGCCTTGGCATCGTAAGCCGGATACACGCGCTTGATGTCACCGAGCACCTTGCGGATATGCTCGAGCATGAGCCGATAATAAACTCCGGTGGAATTGATCTTTTCCTGGCGCACCTCAGCGAGATCCTTTTCTCGCTTCTTGAAGTTCTCGATTTGCTGCTCGTTGAAAACATAGGCCCCCGAACTGGGTGGCCGGAAATCCGTGTTCAAAGACTTGCCCCCCCACGATGCCTTGATCAAAAGAATTGGCTCACCAGCGTGCTTTTGCATGGTGATGCCGAAGGTCAACTCCGGACCGATCTTGGGATCGCGCCCTCCTGCGCCGTAGCCGACAGTCAGTTTCCCTTCCTTCACACCGGACTCCTCAGAGGTCTCTATTGATGAAATCCAAATCTGATCATGCACCTTGGCCGAGCCATCCGCATTCTGGATCGCTTTCAACAACGGAGCCGTTTTCGGATCCATCTCCAGGTGCCCCAACGTTCGCTCTGCCGCATGCCCCTGCATATTGGATTGGCCGACCAACAGGTAGACTTTCAGCGGCTTGGCCGACAACGAAAAAGAAACGCCCAACAGGGCCACAAGACTTATTAGGAGTAATTTCATGGTTTGGGTAAGTTGAAGGGAGTCAGGCCGAGGCCTTTGCAGAAGAATGCAGAGAAGAGCTTTCATGCCTATACAAGCACCTCGGCCATCGACCCCGTGCTGTCGGCAAACGACTTCGCTGGCACGTCCACTGCATGAAGCATCGAGACGAACAGGTTGGCAAGCGGCACCTTCCTGTCGCCCTCGAAGGAGTGCAAGTTCCCGTGCTTGAATCCAAGCGCATTTCCCCCCGCCACCTGAATCGGGTAGTTCCTGGTATTGTGGGAGGCGTGTGGATGAGCTGACCCCCAGACGACTACGGTCTGATCGAGCATGTTGCTGTCCCCTTCCGGAGTATTTCGCAAGCGCTCCAGGAAGTAGGCATGCTGTTTGGCACGCCAGTTGTCCCACTTTCCTGATTCGGTTGGGCGCTTGTGCGCGATGTCGTGAGTGGCTCCTTTGTAGCCGAGAACGTAGTTGGCGTAGTTCCACATCTCGCTGCCACTGGAATGCTCACTTTCGAGCATGAGGGTGGCAAAGCGGGTGGAATCGGTCTGTAACGCAAGGTAGAGCAAGTCATACATGCATCGGGTGTATTCCTCCGGATCCTTGTGGGAAATCTCAAGATTCAGCCCCTTGGTATCGACATTCGGCAATGGCTGGTGTGTCCATTGACTGTTACGTTCGACACGATTTTCCAGAGCGCGAACGGAGTCGAGATACTCCTCCATTTTCTGCTGGTCTTCTTTTCCAAGCCGACCCTGGAGTCTCCTGGAGTCCTCCATCATCAGGTCGAGCACACTCGCTTCTCGTTTGAGGTCGGCACGTACTTGCTCGACCCCTTTGCCTGAGTAGGGATTGAACAGGCGGTTAAAAATATCCTGGGGTCGGTGCATCGACGGGATCGGGCGACCGGGACCGTAGTGCGAGAGTGTCTTGGCGCTGCCATATAATCCCGTGCCACCCTCGGTGCCTAACACGAGTGAGGCGTAACGGGTCTTATGTCCGCTCACCTTCGCGGCGAGTTGATCGACGGAGATGTTGTTTGTTTTTTCCGTTCCAGACATGTTGGCGCCGGTGGCGAAAACATCGCCACTGCTGTGGCCGCCCATTCCGACCCCTCCTGCGTGTTCAAGTCCGCGCAGGTAACTCACAGAATCCTTCAATGGCGCAAAGGGAGCTGCTGATTGATTAAAAGTGAGCGGACCGGCGCCCTTGCACGGCCACCAGTTCCAGTCGTGGTGCGAACCGTCCTTGGTTTTAGGTTCGTAGACACCGTAGGCGATGTAGCTGACCACCATGCGTTTTGGCAGCAACTTGCCAGTTGCCACCTTGCCCCATGACATGCCCTGGAGAAACGGCAGGGCCAGTGCAATGCCACCTCCCCTGACGAACTCACGTCGATGAATATGCCAGGATTTCTGTTTCATGGAATTATTCCTACTTGGTCAGGACACCTGTGAATGTGGGGCTCTGGCAAATGGATATAATCATGTCCTGCAGTGTATATCCGTTTTCTTCGGCCAGTGTCAGCAATTTCTTAACTTCAAATCGATCGCGATAGGTTAGCTCCCGGCCGATACCGTAAGTCATGAGCTTGCGAATGATGTTTTTGGCGATCTCATCCTTGCGAGCCTTGAGCAAATACTTCTTGAGATCCTGCATGCCGTCCACCATGGGGCCGTAAGGCACGCGCGAGGAGGCGTCCACTTCTTCCGTATAGATCGATTTCAGATAGGCCTGGTAGCTTGCGAGACTCTTGTCCTGCTGATGGTTAACCCCACGCACCCGGACCTTCTTCTTGGGAACCAAGGGCTGGTATTTACCGATCGCGCTGTAGCGTTCGAATGGAATCCCCCATGGATCGAGCCGTATGTGGCAATCGTTGCAGCTTTCCTTATTACGGTGGAGCGCGAGCAGGTTCTTGATCGAAACCGCTTCCTCAGCAGAATCACCAACTGAGTCAGATAATGCCGGAACTTCAGCAGGTGGCGGCTTAACCTCATCGCCTAGAATGGCCTCCCGCAACCAGACAGCACGATAGATCGGGTGTGGAGCCGAACCCGTGGAATTCCCCACCAACACAGAGCCCTGCGTTAGCAGACCGCCAAGACGATGCTCGGGCTTAATCGGAACGGCACGAAGCTTTAATCCCTGCACGCCCTCGACACCGTAATGCACCGCCAGCGGCTCGTTGAGGTAAGCAAAATCAGAGTCGACGATATTCATGACACTCTCGTTATTTCTGATCAGTTCCCTGATGAAGCCCACCGTCTCCTCGTGCATATAGTCGCGGATAGTTGGCCGGAACTGCTGCTCCTGACCACGTCGCTCACCGACGTGCACGGTATAGAGAAACCGCGGAAAGAGATCGCGATTGATGCTCACCGTTTTCATCTTGGCTATACTTAGCCACTGGGTGGTGAAGTTCTCGACAAATCCTGCCGCACGCTTGTCAACTAAGAGTCGGCGGACCTGGGCCTCAATCGCTGTGGGGTCATTGAGCTTGCCTGAGGCAGCGAGATCAAACAGCTCCTGATCCGGCATGCTTCCCCAGAGGAAATAAGATAGACGTGAGGCGAGTTCATATTGCTTCGTCGCGGCGGCGTCATCAATCACCGTATGATAAAGAAACTGCGGTGATATCAGCACCATCGCAAGCGTCTCACGCATCGTCTGCTCAAGAGTGTCTAACTCTGCATCGTAGATTTTGTAGATCCGGAAATAATGATCGACCTCACCTCTGGCAACCGGTCGCCGGAACGCCCGTGCCATGAAACGTTTGATAACCTCGTAAGCATACTCGCCAGTGTTCGTGTGACGCAGAGGTGATTCAAAGAAGATCCGCGTGTGGTGCTCCGGCGGCCAGGCCTCAGACACGGGGGCCTCGAACTCGAGCGACTCAAGGACCACGCGGGGAGCCTTGACACTCCAGGAGGCATCAAAGCCGCTCTTGCGGTGGTCGTTGAGTTCGCCGTTGTCGAAAATATTCTGGGCGGTGATGGTGATGCTGGGTGGGCGCACCTTGTTTCTGTGCTTGCTGGCCGACTGAACCGGGATGTTTTCGATACGCCCCCGAAATTCAAACTCCTTGGGTTTATCATGAGCGTTTGTCAGATGAACGATTCCCACTTCCCGATAGACTCCCGATCCTGAATCATGGCGGAGGTCGGTACCCATCACCAGACGGAGTGGCACTTCCCTGAACCCCGGAGGGAAATTCCCCGATGCCTTGATGCGGATTTTGAACTCACCAGTCTTGGGCCAGTTTTTCAAGCCGACGGTTTTCCTCCCGACCCCAGGCCCCTGATAGACGCCAATTTCGGCGTGGGTCAATCCGCCTTTCCCTGGTTTTCCATGGTCCCACTTCGAGCTAAATCGGTGGATTTCCGGCTTTCCAGGATCGACAATCACACTTGCCATCGCCCTGCGTGCCGCCTCCTTGTAGCGAACCAGCTGATCCGGCCCTATCATCATCATTTCCGCAGTATTATTGAAATAATAGGGCTTGTCCGGATCGACGGGCAGGTCCTTGGCCAGCTCGAGTTCAAAACCCAATAAGTCCCGCATCGTATTCTGATACTCAAAGTTGGTTAGCCTGCGTGTTGTTGTAGGAACCGCAACCTTACTTGCCTTTGTTACGTAGTCACGCAGGCCCGACTCGATCCATTTAACGGTGGCGGCACGATCCTCGGCACTCGGTTGATTCTCCTCCTCTTCCGGCGGCATCTCGCTGGCGTGCAACACGTCGAGAATCAACTCCCAACGCTCCAAGTTCTTTTCTCCAGCCAGGTTGCCATCAAGATCATGCAGCGTCACTTTACCCTTGGCCTTCTTTTGCCCGTGACACTTCACGCAATTAGCCTTGAAGAAAGGCGCCACCACGTCCTCAAACCCGATAAGTGTTTCTTTTGCAAAGGAACAGGGAATCACAACTGGGAACATAAGAGCTCCCAGCAACAGTTGCCGATTCCTGTTTTGATCCCGCCTCATCTCCGGAACAGGATATAGGAACACGCTATAATAACGATCTCATTGCACCTGCCATCCGCATGTTTTCAGGCCTTTGCGATATGGTCAAAGGGCCATTGCAGAAGATCTGCCTATTTCAGTGGAGGCAGTTTTTGCTCCTCGATTTGCAGGGAGATATGACCCCGGGGCGGCTGAAGACCGCGACGTGGATGATTATAGCGCAGGAAACTGGACACCGCGAGAGTGACCTGACCGCCTTTGAATTCATCGAGAAAATCGCTGTAGACATGGGCCCCACGAGGTTGCCCCCCCTGCCTGACCGCAACCCCGGTTTTTGACTCGGCAAGCAACTTGCCGTTGGCATAGATCGCATAACCTTCCCCGGAATTCACGTGGGCCGCCCCCCCCACCACGATGCGGTAACGATGCCCCTTCTTCACTGGCGGAAGCTCCACCGTACCACGAACCAGCAGGACTTCCTTTTCCCATAGGGTCCTGGGTTTCTCACCGCACCGGCAAAATGACGCCGTACATGTTTCTGTCAGCGGTGCCAGCTTGCCATCCAGTTGCCCGAATGGTTGCAGGCCATGCTTCCAGCCGGCTTTCCCCGTATCGAAAGCGGGCATGCTCCACATCTCCATGCCTGCGGGATAGGTCACCTTGCGGTAGCGGCTGCCTTTCTCCTTGGGTTGGCTCTCCTTCGGGGCAAAGCTGTAGTAACTCCACTGCACGGCATCAAGGTTGGGACCGAAGGAATGCCAATCGTGGTCGTTGATTCCGGCAGCCTGATAGCAGTTTCCGAGTCCGTACATCGCGCCACGCAGGAACTGGTTTGCCCGCTGTGGCCGTTCGCCAGAAGCCTCCTGGAGCAGGGCCTTGTTGTAGCGCGGGTTGGCAATGTAGGAAGCCGCGATCCCATCGAGGATAATGGGCTTCAGCGCTTTTTGGGCAGCGGATTTCTCCTCTTCCGACGGCTCAACGCTCTGCTCTGCAATGACGCGCTTAGGCCGGGGAGTCAGCGGCAACGGTTCGACTCTGCCGCCGAGAAGCTTGACCATCGCACGGCCCAGTGCGTCCCCGATCAGCAGGTAGGTCTCGGCATTGCGGTTGTAATGATAGTCCTCACCCTTTGGCGACTCGTCCACCTCACGCCAGAAATCGCGGGTGTCGACTGAAGCGACATTGCCGGCATACTCCGGGTGTTTCTGGGCATCACCAACCGCCATCTGGGCCTGGTGAATTTTCAGGAACTTCTCCTGCATACGGTGTCCACCAAATCCAATCGTGGCGACCACCGCGGGCAGCTTCGGCTTCTTGAACTCCTTGCGGATATCGTTGATCAGGCTGGCGAGGTGCTTCTCGTATTCAGTAATCAACGCTTCGGTAAAGCTGTCCTTGTGCCCCTGGAACCAGACAAACCCGGCAAGCTCGTAACCCTGCCCCTTGTATCCGGGGACGACCTTGGCGATATTGTCCAAAGTCTTGCGCACACCTTCGATCATCAGTTTGTATTCGGCGGATTCAAACTCGTTGCCGGGATCGGTTCGACCGCTTGATGGCGGACGGAAATCAAACCCCAGGGAACGATTACCCTGGGCGGTCTTGATCAGCAGGACCTGCTCATCGTGAAACGTTCCCAGCACGTGACCGAAACCGAGTTCCGGGCCGATCGACTTGCCGTTGGAGGTGGCACTCAGGGGTGAACCCTTGCCGTCCTTCGCCAGACGTGCCTCCTGGAAGTAAACGTCATTGCGCACCGTCCATTCGCCTTTTGCATCAAGCAACCAGGGAAACTTTCCCTCCCGCTTCACCACTGCCTCGAGGTCTCCATTACCCAGGAGATCCGTCTTTTGCATCCAGAACCTCGGCGGGGCGCCCTTGAAACCGGAAATCTTGAACCTGTAACGCTTCCCGGCTTCAAGCGTGACGTCCTGCCTGACCGGTTGCCCCCCCGATTGGCAGCGGTAAACTTCCCTGCCATCGAGTTGCATGATGTTGCAGGAATTCTCACCAAATCCACAGTGCAGTTGATAAACCCCGTGTTGAGACACCTCCAGCCCTCCTTCTGCAATTGGTTTGTCTGTCTTCGTGCCGTCGGGAAGATAGACGGCCAAGGGAGCAGTCCTGTAGTTCCCAACTTTATAAATCTGCAGCGGGCCATCAGGCACATCGGGATTGGAGCTGAAATAAACCCCATCGTAGACGTTCCTGGCGCCACTCAGGTTGCCCATCCCGACCATGTTCGACTGCCCGGCCAGAATGTAGACCTTTACCGACCTGTTCGCATTGCCAGCCTTGCCGTCCGGATCAGGCAAGGAAGAGGGAACCTCAGCGGAATGGATTGGGAAGGACAGAAGCGTCGTGGCCAGTGAAAATAGAATTAATCGTACCATTTTGAAGGGGTTCAGTTTTTTGTTTTAAGTAATCAGCCTCACTCCGCAATCCCTGCCAATCCGGCTGCGATGCTTTTCAGGCTTTTCGGCCATTGCTCAAAGGTAACCCTCCTGGCACCTGCGATCTTCGGGGCGGTAATACCCTCGACCAGCGATCCCACTGGCTGGGCATACAGGAACTGGACCTTTTCCTGCCCATAGGTGGCTGGGAGGCTCTTGGCGTAGGCCTCCAGCTCAGCCGCATAATGGGCCGGGTTCTCACCGATATTGCCTTCCGATGGCACCCAGATCACTCCCGAGACGCCCATCGGGGTCAGCGGACTCACACACCAGTTGTAGGCATAGGTTGGAATCGTGTCCGGGGCCACCGTGCCACGCTTTCCTGCTTCCGGAAACGCGGGTGCCTGGAGGGGAAGGCTCGGGCTCGGGCTTCCGGCGTCGCTGATGGTCTTGACGAAGGCTTGCACCTCCGCGACGTGCCCGTCGGCGGCCTTCTTTGCGATGTTCGTCCCTGGAAACTGCAGGAACAACTCATCGAGTCGGTCCTTGAAAGAAGAGTTTTTCACATCCTTCACACCATGGAACGAGGTCCAGGACAACGGAGAGGCGAACTGTCGATTACGCCCTCCTCGCCCCGATGACATTGTGATAAACCCCTGCGGGATGCCCGGTCGGTTCAAGGCTCTGGCAAACTCATAGGCAAACATGGTGACCCCGCTGCCTTCCTTGGAGAAATCAGCGCCCAACCAATGGGACCGGTATTTTCCACTGCCAGTCTCAAAACGACGCTTCCTAGGGGTGGGGAAGCTGCTGGACTTGGTCTTCCTGCAAAACTCCCTCACCAGCGGCATTGTCTTGGGCAACTCGACCTCCTTGGCACGCCTGTCGTAAGGCCACTCAGTGGACAGCAGCGTGCTCCCTGTCAGGTACCAAACGTCCCCGATGAGAATATCCCTGACCGTCCGGTTGAAGCCATGACTGGACTCAACCTCAAGGGTGATTGGTTCGGTCGAGGCCTTCCTGGCAGGAAAAGTCACCACCCACTGCTCCAGGTCGTTGGGAGAGACGGCTTGTGCAACCCCATCGAGGGTAACGGTTACCTTGACGCCTTTGTTCACATGCCCCCAGATTTTTATCGGGTGATCGCGCTGAAGAATAACTCCATCCCGGTAATACTCGGCCACCTGCAGGATGGGATAGTCGGGGTCGGTCCAGCGGGCATACTTCGCCTTGAGGGCAGCCGCTTTTTCCAGGTCGTCCTCCTCGAAAATGAACTTGCCGTCAATGGCGGCGAAGGGAGTCGCCGGCAGGCCGGCCTGGTTGTAGAGATTGGAGTTCTCGGGCACGGCACTGTAGGCATATTGCACCCCGATCGGGGCAGGCACATTTGCTGAAGTGACCACCACGGTTTTCCCGACGATCTTCGCCTCCGCGCCGTGCCACTTCCTGTCTTGGCCACAAAGCCGGAAGTGATTCAGCTTTGCTCCCGGGGTGGGCTTGGCGGGCTCGATGTATTTGCCCGGTTCACGGTAATCACGGCCTGACCCCTTACTCCCCACCATCAAGCCACCGAAAAGGCTTCCGCGCTCGAAAGTGACCATCACCTTGCCTCCCCGAACTTCATATCCACTGTAGATCGGTCCCGTAAAGGCGACATCCTTACCGTAATCCTTCGCGAGTGCCCAGCGCGCCATGCGCATTCCTGGATGCAGCTTGTTGAAATAGTGAATCCCACCGGGATTAGCCGAATTCAGGTCAGATTGCACAACCATCCCTACATTTTCCCGGTTGTTCATGAAGAACAGGTGCTGAACCTGCCTGATATCCGCAAAACCAACATTTTCGGGGTCAGGAGAACCGTAACATTGCATCTGAGTGAAATAGAACGGCATTTCGGGCATTCCCCAGGCATCGCGCCAACCCTTGACGAGCGCTTCCATTCTCGACGCATAAACCCTGCCATCCCCGCTATTACTCGTACCCTGACACCAGATGGCACCCCGAATCGCATAAGGAATCACCGGAGCGATCTTCCCATTGAAGAACTGTGAGGGCCCCCTCCACATGCCCGCGATTCCCGGCAGCTTGGGCCGACCAGGCACCTTCCCTCCTCGTTCCGCTGCGTTTCCAGCGATCTCCTGCCATGCCTTCAGGTCAGCGTAATACTGCTCAAAGGCCCTGCGTCCTTGTTCGGTAAGAGGGTCTGCATCGTGAATAAGGTTTTTATCATCACTAAGACCGGGGTGAGATTCAATCGCCTGTCGCTGGGTAAAGGCCTCAATCCTCGTGTTGCTATGAGCACTGAGAAGGATCCCAATGGGAACCTGCAACTCCCGATAGAGCTCGTGGGCAAAAGACAACGAGAGAGCGGAAAACCCTCCCGCCTCCTTCACCTTTTTCCATCCCTGCTCAGAAGTTGCTTTTTTCTGAGGATAGAGGGCAGAGACCGTATTGATATTAATCTCCCTGATTGGAACCTCCTTCTCTGCCCGGGAGAGGTCACTGGCAAGATCGCGACACATGCTTTGCCCGGCAGTCCAGACCATGTTCGACTGACCGGACGAGAACCACACTTCTCCGACCAGCACTCCCTCGAGATCATGAGATTGCCCTCGGTTGTTCCGCACCCTGAAGACTCGCTCGGTGAGCGATGCTTCGAGGGGGTCCAACCTGAGCATCCAGTCCCCTTTGTCATCAGCCTTGGCAGCCTTGACCTGCCCCGCAAACTCAACGGTCACTTCGCTTCCCGGGGCATCGGACCCCCAGACAGGCACTGCGCACTCTCGCTGCAGGATCATGTTGTCGGCAAAGGGTGCTGCGAGTTGAATCTCCTTTGCTCCGACCGAGGAACAGGCCAAGGCGAGAAATAGAATCGGCACCATCGTGGTTTTCATGTCTGTGTGAAGATGTAGGGGGCTTACTGTGAGGGTTCTTCGACTCTTACAACGGAGTCACTCTTTTTGCTTAACGACGAACAAGAACGAGCCATGGACTCTTCCATTCGGGTTTATGGCGGCTACTGAAGCCTCCCGCTTCTACGAACAGGTAGTCCCGGTTACTTAGTGTCTTGGGAACAATCTTCAGGGCTTGGTAGCGGTTCAGGTCCATCAAGGTATCTCCGGACCAGACCCAGGTTGGATCTCCGGTCATTCCCTCGTTCTTGAGAGACATGGTAGTGAACGGTGGACTACGTAACCCTGCTTGTTTGCCGGAAGGCTCAAACTCAGGGATTTCCGAGACCTGTGCGATAAGCTGCCAGTCACCATGCACCTTCGGATGGGGAACAAAGGTGCCATTCCATCGGAAGAGGAAGCTATCCGGATCCTGTGATGCATCCTCCGGATTGAGTTGTGCCTGCCAATCCGAGGACTGCATCGCAACCACTCTGGCTGACGTGGTCACGAGATCGGATCCCATCGGGGGAAGCTTCTGCTCTTCCAGGTGGAGACTGAACTTTCCCTGTGGAGTCTTGCTGGTCGGCTTCGTGCTATACTTTGCATTGTAGCGGATAAAGGTCTTCACCGCGATGGTCACCTCCCCTTTCTTGAAATCCTCCCGGAATTCTTTCGTGATATAGGCGCCTTTGGGACGCCCTCCTGAGCCACGACCTCCCCCCTGCTTGGATTCTACCAGGGGCTTCCCGTTGAGGTAGATGAGGTGTCCGCCGCCTGAACCGACATGATCCCCGGTATTGACACGTAAGCGATAACGATGACCATCTTTCAGGGGAGGAACCTTAAACGTCCCCCGGAGCAGCAGCACTTCCTTCTCCCACAAGGTGTTTACCTTGGTAGCTCCATAACACCCCGGTCCGAGACAATGTGGCCCACATTTGGTAATCGGTCGCTCAGGTAGCTTTCCGTTGTCACTACCAAAGGGGCTTTTCCCTTTCCTCCAGCCGACTGTCTTTGGTTCAAATCCAGCAGCGTAATAATTCCCCATCCCCTTCGGCAGGGTCACTTCGCGGTAACGGGAAATCAACTGGTCGAAGGGCACTTGTTCGACAGCCATCGGATCAAAGCAGTGATAATCCCACTGTGCGTTCCGGAGGTCCGCAAACATACGCCAACCGTAGCCCCGGTGTCCGGCGCGCTCATAAAGAGCCACAAGTTCATCAACAGGTTCTCCCCGCCCCCCGGGCCAGGCAGACTGCACTTCACCTCCAGCGAGGGGCACCAATCTCTTCCTGTTTCTCCCAACAAACTCCGGAATAAGTTCATCCATGATTATAGGGATGATCGCTTTCCTGAGCTTCGGCCCAAAGGTGCTGGCATCGGCAGAGAGAAAGATTTCCTTGTAAGGAAGGATCTCCTCGGGGTGCCTTTTCCTGGCGATCTCATACAACACATCCATGCCCCCCGGAACATCGGCGAGGGAAGCCGCAATGGCTTCAAGGTGGTAGTCATAGGTGGGTTTCAGATTCTGGCCGGCTGGACTTACCTTCCTTCCCGCAAACCCAGTGAACGTTTCCTTCAAGGTCTTGGTCGCCAGTTCCTGCACTTTAGGCCCGGCTGCCTTGATTTTGGCACGAATGACCGGGGCAAACCCATGGGTCACCGAGACCCTCTGGTTGGTCCTGACCAGTTCCCCCATCGCGGGGAGCACCTTCTCAAAGCAGCGCTCATCGGCTGCAACAGGCGTCAATGCCGTCAGGGCCGCATTCCTCAACCATGCTTCCTCATGCCTCAGATAGGGCAGCAGGAGGTCAACCAGATCTACGATCTGGTCAACTGAGCCTCGTCCCAGAAGCTGAATAGCGGCGTCCTTGATGAACCAAGACTCCTCCGGGTTCCTCACGGCCCGGATCGTCAGCTCATAAATCTCCGGAGTCACTGCGTCAGTCCGGGATAGGAGGGCTCCAAATATCGCTCGCCGTACCCTCGGATCGCCGTGCTTCAAAAACTCCATCACCAGGTCCTTCCTCACCTTGCCGCTACCCGTGCGTCGGCCAAGATAGCCACTCGCAATCCCCAATGCCTTGTGTGCGGCAATATTGCGGATATTGAAGTCATGGTGATGCATGTATTTTCGAATCTCCTCGTCATCCGGCTCATTGGAGCCATGAAAGCGACGAAGAAAATGAAGACTGGAGTCGCGGGCTAGAGTCTCAGAGGAAAAATCGTATTGCTTGTCATTCTCCCCACGCACTGGTCCCCGCCTGACAAAAGCATCATCAGCCGCAGTTCCCCATGGTCGCGCCGGGAGCTGATAGCGCTTGGAAAACTTGGTTGGAGGCGCTCCGGTAATGCGGAGAGTCTTCCTCGGCATGGTATAGGCCAGGGGATAGGCTACGCCCCACTGTTCCTTGTCGTAACCCCCTCCTCCCAGGATTCCAAAAGAGCCGTCGAATCTGCGGGACAGATCATAATGCCACTTCCGATTATCCATGAATTCCCGGTAGTGCTGCGGCCTTTTATCATACAGGAGACCCATGGCGGCACTGCGCCAGATTTCACCGATGCCCCCTCCGGTATGTCCATGCAGCATGAAGGTCGTGGTGTAGAAGCTCTGGATGGCACAGACATCACGAGCCTGGGCGTAAACCGATTGCTCTCCTCTGGAAGCGAGAGCCGCCGCTGCTGCCATGGCGATCGCCAGTTTTCCATTCTTCCCGTTGTCAACGAATCCGGTATAGGGCCGGTCATCTCCATAGGGGTTGTTTCCCCTGCCAGCATAGCGATAGAAATGGCGGAGGGCCCCGTGCAATGTCTCGTCCGGCACCTTAGCCCCACATTCCTTGGCGAGCAGCAGAAAGGACAACACGTGTGTTCCCGCTGCATTCAGGTGCCCCTGCCCGTAGCCCGTGAGCGCTGAACCCCGGCCAGCCCAAGCATCATTGTGCTGGGTCCTTGCTGCACTGTCGACCCACTCCTGCACATTGGCCAGAATCTCAGGGTCGCCCGTTCTCAGGTAGCACTCCGCAAGCCCGATGCCTCCGTAACCGACATACCAGGGATACCTGTGAGCCGAGGCCTTCCGGGCCCATTCTCTGACGACCTCCAGATCCCTGTCATCCCCGGTGGAAAGGAGAAAGAGCATACCAATGTCGGCCAGCCCCTTCTGGGTATCTGGACGAGACAGGTAATCTGCCACCTGCCGAACGATCCTGTCCGACTTTGGACAGTTCAGGGGCCAGGTCCTGCTGTAGGCCCCCAGCACCGGAATCTTCACGCTGACCGGAACATCCAACCCCTTGATCTCAAACCGGAGAACACCGTCGGCGGCTTCGGCCTCGGCAAGAAGCCCGCCCAGATGGATCCGGGGATCAATCCCGGAAAGCTGTTTGCCGTTGATGGATTCAATAACCTGACCGGCCTTCAACTTACCCGTTGATGCAGCCGGGGAACCTTCCTCGATATTGCTGATCCGCATGACGAATGCCGGCTGAAGAAGGTCAATTCCCATCCCCACCGGACCAAAACGCTTAATGGTCTGAAGTGATTTCTTCTCTCCCGGCCGGGTGGAGAACAGTCCATGCGGCTTCTCGTAGAAAGATTGCGCCCCGGCCAAGTCGGAAAACAGAAGAAGTATAGCAGCGGCCACACTATAACTGGCTCGAAGTTGGTATCTCATTTTTTCTTTCTGTCGGGTTGTTTGAACGTTGCCCCCGGACTCTTAGCGGGGCGGAGCCGCACCGTGACTTTAGTCCCTGAGGGCGGCAGGGCCTTGGTATTAATTTCCCAGAGAAGAGCCCGATTCTCCCGAGAGTGCACACCTTGCAGGCAGAGTAATTCATCTCCAAAGGTCGCTAGCGAAATTAGGTTTCCGCTCCGGTCTCCCTGGTAGACCCGTGGACCGCCCCCGTTATCAACCAACCGGGAGCCCGCAAAGAGAAAGGCATGAGTGGGAAGCCGTTCCTCGACGGCCCCATCTCCATCAACCCTGTCACTGACACGAACAATGAATTCGCTGACCGGTTTCTCGATGAGCTCATCGTCCTTACTTCTCCATGCAAGGAAGACCTCCACCAGATCTCCGGAAGGAGGAAGATGCCGCCATCGCTCCTCCTCGCCTTCCACGCGTTCCATCAGGGCAGGATTGCCAGACTCGAGCCCCAGCAGGAGGAGAGCGGTATGCACGTGCAAAGGCCTCGCCTTCATCAAGAGAAGAGATTCATGCTCCTTGCCTCCCTTGGCACACGCTACTAATTCCAAGAGTCCTTCCCTCAGACAGATCGTGGAATCAACCGTCACACAACGACCTACAGGATCCACCTCGATTCCCGGCAACTTGACGGGCTCAGCACTTGCGCTCGTGACGGTTGAAGTCACGAGCACCGTCAGAATTCTGGATACTTTCGTGAGCACCTTGCCGTCAACGAGCTTGCTTAAGCAAATCAACCATCACCTTTCCCATCGCCTCACCTACGTTCATATAGGTTTCAGGATTCCCTCCATAGTGACCGCTTGAACCTCCTCCCTTAGAGAGTGGGTTGCTGTAGACGAAACCGACCTGACCCTCGAGCTCGGGATCGTCGCTCTTTGAAACAGCCTTCATCGCATTGAGAATCACCCCATCTCCACTGCCCGACCCCTCTTTGGTCTGGCCCAGAGAGGCACTGACAAATCTGGCTCCCGGGGCATCAAAGTCCTTACGAAGTGACTTGATCAGCTGAACCAAGTTCTTCTCGTAAGATTCATAATGGGCTGCGTTCCGCATATCCTTGTCCCCTTGCCACCAGAAAAAACCGGCAACTTCGTGTTCCTTCGCCTCCGGGTAATACTTATCGAGCGTCTCTAACACCTTCTTAGCTGCCGCAATGTCCCCGTCATACTGACACCCAGCATACCATCCTTTAGACATATCGCCTCCGGTATCACCTCCGGGATCATCCGGGGTGCCGCGGTAACCAGGCTGCATCTTTCCGCCGTGCTCCCAAGGTTCCGTTCCAGGGGGCAAAAGGTCCCAGCCAAGACTCCGGTTGCCGATACAGCTCTTAAGAATCATGACAGGGGCGTCTGTTACATGGCCCAGAGCGTGACCAATACCGATTTCCGGGCCAATGTTTCCCTGAATCGTCATCCAATCGTTGGTATAATCCTTGGCAGGACTATTGCCTGAACACATCACCCGCACGTTCCGGACATCCTTACGTATCGTCCATGCTCCGGCATCATCCACCAAGTATGGATATTTTTCTGGAGCTATTTTCTGGAGAACGTCTGGTTTCCCGAAACCAAGCATGTTGGATTGTCCCAACAGTATATACACTTGAACCGGCTTGCTCATATCCGCCTCTTCCCCATCAGGGTCGGGCCAAATCTCAGGAAGTTCTTCCACCTCGCCCGGTCGGGAAGAGGACGAACTGAGAAAGCTAATATCATCTTCCGACAACAGATCCTTTTGAAAGGTGATCGATTTGCCATTGGGGAGGACCACGGAAACTTTGCCACTCACCGCGTCGTAGGCCTGCAACTTGCCCTCAAAAGTCTTGGCCCCGTCTGCACTTGTCCAAGTGCGCGCCTGCAGGCCAACCATCAAAATGGAAAGGAATGCAACAGCTGCTGAGGCGATCCGTCGATTCCTCAGGGCATCGATCATCAGGCGAGGAGATACAGCTCGAGTCATGACCCGAACGGTGTCTTTGAACCTACCGTAGAACCAGAAAAGAAATCATCTCTTTTGCGTTTATTTTACGCTTTATTGCGACATGCTCTCTGTACGAGAGGACCCGACCGTTGGCTCTCACGGGGTTACCGCTTCTCTCCAAGACTCTCCCACTCAGGAATATGCAAAAACCACCACACCGTCCACGAATTGCTATCTCACTCGAGTTGGATCAAGGATTCAAAAGACACCAGGAGAGCTACGCCGGCTGCCATCAATATGCCGATACCGCCGGATGGCATTGCACCATTGAACCCGCCATCGATCGGGTCCTCATGGAAAGCAGGGGGTCCATTCCGTTTGACGGGATCCTCGCCCGAGCCACTCCCGAAATCGCCAAGGCGGCGAGAAAAAAGAAGGTTCCGCTGGTGAATATCTGGTTGAACTCACCGGTCCAAGAACTTCCAAGCGTATTTCCTGATTTTGAGGGATCCGGTGTCCTCGCAGCAGAGCACCTGCTGGCACGAGGATTCCGACATCTCGCCTATCTCGGATATCGTAGCGACATCGACTCGCGTCTTCAGTCAGAAGGCATGAGAAAAGTCACTCGCCGGGAAAACTGCAACCTGACCACTCATCGGTTTTCCCGGACCAGCATGGAAGGCCCCGCCCGGGGCTGGCAACCATTCGTCACAGGAATCCAATCATGGATCGAAAGCTGGCAGCTTCCGATTGGCGTTCTCGTCTGCAATGATGTCTTCTGTCGCTACCTGATAGATATCTGCCGTTCAAAGGGTCTCCACGTCTCACAGGAGGTCGCCATCATTGGGACTTATAACGAATCAGAAATCTGCAACGCTCCTCCCCCTTCCCTCACGAGTATCGATATGAATTGCTCGCAGGTCGGCTACCGTGCAGCCGCTCTTCTGGACCGCCTCATGAATGGGGCCAAACCACCCCTCGACCCAATTATGGTAGCTCCAGCAGAACTACTTCCACGCCAGTCCACTGACCTCCTGGCAGCCGACGACCCCGCTGTCACAAAGGCGCTACGTTTCATCGCGGATAACACTCACGAAAGAATCAGGGTCACCGATGTTGTGAGCGCCGTAAATACCAACCGACGATCTCTCGAGAAACGATTTCGGCAGTCTCTCAATCGCTCCATCGCGGATGAAATTAACCGCCTTCGTCTGGAGCGAGCCAAACGCCAGATGGTCGGAACGAAGGCCTCTTTAAAGGATATTGCTGCTAGCACCGGATTCCGCAACTCGGACCACTTCTCCAAAGTGTTTAGTCGGATAGAAGGAATTTCCCCCTCTCATTTTTGCTCGGAAAGGCAAAAGGCATTTCTGCAGGATTAAAATTGCGTCCCTGGCCCCTCCTGCATCTTCGCGCAGATTGCCCTCTAAGCATCGTTCTCTCTGGTAACGAAAAATAACTCTAAGGCCAGCACTTGTAGAATCACCAAGCCCTTGTCCTCGAAAAGACCTATCTCTAGAATACCGCATGATCAAGGTGATCGCCCCTTTGCTCCTGCTTACTTCTCTCGCCTGTGCGTCTGAGGACGGCAAGCGAAACGTCGTGTGGGATCTCAAGTCCCTTTTCAAGACCCCAAAGGTTCACAAGACCGAGGAGCGCCCCGCCAAAGGGCTCCGCTCCTTTTTCTATGAGGGCGCGCTTTACAAGGGGGCCCCGACACGGGTCTTTGCCTACTATGCAACACCAGAGGGAGATCCTCCCCAGGGGGGATGGCCTGCAGTCATCTGCGCACATGGGGGCGGAGGCACTGCCTATCCCGAGTGGGTTCGATTTTGGAATGGCCGCGGCTACGCTGCTCTCGCCATGGACCTCGAGGGACATTTACCAGGCGGCAAGGCTCATCAGGTCGAGGGCAATTTCCCCACTGGTCAGGGACACCAAAATGCAGGTCCTAGTCGAGTCGACTGGTTTGGGGACCGATCTCTACCGGACGAGGGGCAATGGTTCTATCACGCAGTCGCGAATGTCATCCGGGCCAATTCACTTTTACGGGCCGTCAAGGTTATCAACTCAAAAAAGATCGGGCTGACCGGAATATCGTGGGGCGGCACGGTCGTCAGTACTGTTGCCGGGGTCGACCCCCGCTTTGCCTTCGTCGTTCCGGTCTACGGGAGTGGCTATATCCATCAGAGTGACAATCCCGGGCTATCACAGTGGTTTCCACCAAAGAACATGACTGAGGCCCAGTTCCGGGACTACCAGACTAAGTGGGACCCCTCCGCTCATCTTCCTCATGCCCGGATGCCGATGCTCTTCGTCACCTCAGTAGCCGATCCTGTCTTCCAGATTGATATCTTTGCCAGATCTGCAAAATCCACCAAGGGTCCAAGCTCGCTATGTATTCGACCATGGATGATCCACGCCCACGGGAACGGGTGGAGTGATCCTGTCGAAATCGGTCAGTTCGCCGATAGCATC
>JAQWTV010000002.1 GCA_029242545.1 Roseibacillus sp. | reverse complement strand
TCGGTTAATGAGGGGAGCGGAGAGATTACAGTGGGTAATCATGAGGCCAATGGGGCGGAATCCTTCTCTCTCGCCGAGTTTGCCGGAGTGTTTAAAGAAGGCCGGAACGTAATCGCGATCGAGGGGATAAATGCGACCTTGAACAGCAGTGATTTTACTCTCGAACCGCAGATCGTGATTGGAGTTTCAGGGCAATTTGTTGAAAGTAATCGAGAGGAGACCCACGAGACGTTTCGAACAGACCATTATTTCAAAGACCGGACTTGGAACGGTAAGATCGACAATCTCCAAATCTGGGATCGTGCCCTCAACAACACTGAGGTTAAGGCCTTGTGGAATAGCAGTAAGGGATTGGCGAAGGCGTCGGGGGATTTGGCGCAAGGTCTTATCGGGCACTGGTCGTTTGATGGAAATTTGAAGGACTCGAGCGGTAATGGGCGACACGGGAAAGGCCATGGAGCTCCAAAATTTTCTGACGGGCAGCTGGGGAAGGCCTTGGAATTGAATGGGGACAATCAGTATGTCGTTCTAGGAGGAAAATCTACTGACTACTCTCCTGCAAGTGGAAGCATCACGGTTTCACTTTGGTTCAGCGTGGGCGAATTCGACAAGGCGTTCCAGACTTTGGTGTCACTTGGAGATCAGGGTTCGTCTGACTGGCGTATTCACCGGGTTGCCCGGGGCGACACCATAGGGTTTATTGGAGCGAGAGGAGCCGAGAACAAGGCCGAGATTCGAGATGGCAAATTGCATCATCTTGTTGCCATTACAGAGAAAGGGCGGGGCGTTGCGCTGTATGTCGACAACAAGCCTGTATTCAATCACCTCGAAGCAGACAATGCAGCCAACTTCTCAGGTCTTTCCAAGGATCCGGACGCACAGTTGCCAGTAGTGGGGGCCAACTTACAGCGAATGATCACTTTGTCTCGGCCTCTTGAAGGGGAGTTCATCCCAATGCAGAAGTCTCTCCGGGTCTCCGCGGATGCCCGGAATGAGCATGCAAGTCATACCTATTCGGGATTGTATCGGCGGACAGACCACCCTGAAGAAGCACTGCTGATTGCGGCTCGGGCCGGTGATTTGAAGAAGGTGCAGTCTCTCGTGAATACTGGGGTGGATCCTGACGCAACTTCGACCAACTCCTACACTGCCTTGGCGTATGCAGCAGCCGGGGGGCACCTTGAGATGATGCGTTTCCTGATCGACAAGGGTGCCGATGTCAACAAGCCCGCTCGCTTTAAGAAAACGCCCTTGTGTGTAGTCACCGGAACGCCCCACTTGGATGCTGCGAAGCTCCTTGTATCGAAAGGCGCCAAGGTCACCCTCATGCAAAACAACTACGGCCTCACCCATGAAGCCGTTTTCTGGAGGCAACCCAAGTTGATGGAGTTTGTCCTCACTGAGCTAAAGGTAGATCCCAATCTTAAGGCGCCAAACGGATCTACTGGGCTCCATTGGGCAATAGGGCGTCACATGCCAGGGGAAGATTCCTACAATCGGGTCTACCTTGATTTGATCAAGGTGTTGTTGAAACACGGAGCTGACCCTATGTTGCAGTTCACCCAAGGTGATCAGGAATTAAATGCTTTAGAGTATGCTTCCGATCGGGGCCTTGATCAGGCGCTCGCTTTGTTGAAGCAGCACATGGCCGGGCGGGAAAACTAATGCGCGGAGAGGGTCTCGGAGCGAGTCGGCGTGGCTACGGCTCGCTTTTCCGGGACCGAATTGAGGCTCCGTCCTTCGCATCGGCAGAGAGCGAACGGTATCCGCTCTCATCCACGGTCGCCTCCCCCCTTTAGCCTCTTGGAGACCAACCACTGGGAGTAAACGGCGGCCTTCACATTCCTTGTCTGTCAGCTTTTTTGAAACGCCGAGAGGCACAGCCTATGAAGGGTTTGATGCCCTCTTGTCATCAGTTTTTGGTCGGTTCGCTCCATCCAAAAAGGGCCGATAGGTTTGTCTTTGTGCTGTTCGATCAAATACTCTCTAATCCCTAGGCCAAGAATCTCTTACAGGTGGTGATTGAGTCCGAATTTGCCAAGCTTCAGCTTCTGCCAACTGAAATGTGGCAGGCGGAGCTATGTGGCCGCGATGACCTTGATGACGCGCAGAAAGAAGAAATCGTTCGCCTCCTGACGGCCCATAAGGAAATGCCCGAGGGATTCATGGATGCGGAGTGGGTTCGGGAAAGATATGGCCGGACCAAAGAGGTCTTTGAGAATAAAAAGGAGTGTGCCCGGAGTGATTTTGAAGCTGGGGATCTAATTGGATCCTACAGCCTCGAATCCAAGCTGGGAGAAGGGGGCTTCGCGGTTGTCTGGCGAGCGAGGCAGACTGAACCCGTGGTGCGGGAAGTTGCCCTCAAGATTCTCAAGCTGGGAATGGACTCCGTAGCTATTCTCAAGCGTTTCAAGGTAGAGCAGCAGACGCTTGCGATGATGGAGCACCCTAATATTGCCAAGCTGATTGAGGCCGGCATGACGGTAAACGGGCGCCCATTTTTTGCTATGGAGTTGGTGAGGGGCTCTCCGTTCACAGAATACTGTGATGCAAGGAGTCTGAATGTCAGGGAGAGGCTCGAACTCTTTTCTGATGTGTGTTTGGCCGTCAATCATGCTCACCAGAAGGGGGCGATTCACCGGGATCTCAAGCCATCCAATATTCTGGTCCTTGACGACCCGTCCGGCCCCATTGTCAAGGTTATCGATTTTGGAATATCGCAGGTCACAAAGAGATCGCAGGAGCATTTCACTCAGGCCGTCACAGTCCCCGGAGAGATTCTCGGGACGCCAACGTATATGGCGCCGGAACAGTTTTCTCAGGATGCTTCGGTAGATACCCGCGCAGATATCCATGCATTGGGAGCCATGCTTTACGAGTTGCTGGTGGGGAGCCCTCCGGCTCCTAAGGGTCGCCTGCCGATTTCAGATGAGATGCGAGGTCTGGCAGGGGGGGCGGACCGTGACATCACGAGGCCATCCACGGTTTTACGTCGTCTCGACCCGGGAGACCGTGCTGATATTGCCCGGAGTAGAGGAGTGTCAGGCGCAGAGTTGCTGGGTCTGGTTCGCAACGATCTCGAATGGATCGCGATGAGAGCTCTCGACACAGAACCTGAAGCGCGTTACGCGACAGTTGTGGGCCTCGTGAATGATATCCAAAGGTCTCAGGCCAATGAACCAATCAGGGCGAGGCCCCCCAGTCGACGCTACGTTTTCCAGAAATATCTTCTTCGGAACCGCGGTGCAGTCTTGGCCGGTTGCTCCATAACGCTGGCTTTGCTGGTCGCCGCGCTCTTCAGTGGAAATCAGGCTCGTATCTCGCGACAGGCAGCGGAGGACGCAGAGCTAGCGCGCAGGGCAGAGCAGGAAACTCGGATGCGTTCGGAAACCACGGCACGGCGTGCCGAGAGAGCAGAAAGTGAGGCCGTGGAGCAGCGTGAGATTGCCCGACGGCACACCTACGCTTCTGACATGCTACTGGCCTTCCAGACTCATCGACAGAATGATCTCCGCAGGACCAGTCGTCTATTGCGTCAGTATCACCCGGTTGAGGGTTTCGAGGATTTGCGAGGCTGGGAATGGCGCCATCTCTGGGGTCGGATCCGTGCCAAGACTGTCGTCGAACTGGGGAGCTATTCCGAGCGTGTTCTTAGCGCTCTCTTTTGCTCCAGCGGTGAGGCTCTGGTCACATACGAGGATCATGGGCGCGTTGCCCTGAGGAGCCTGAACGAAGAACACCCCGAGGTTCTCCTCTCTGCAAGCAGTCCGCTGAGCCGCCTCGAGTCCTCGGGAGGATTTCTCTCTGCCAATCCGGGAGCAACGATGATTGCCTGTCTGCATCATGACGGGCTTGCCGATGACTACCTCGTCAAGATCTGGGGGAATCCGGAGGGGCCTCCGATTCGCTCGCTTAATGTGGGATCCCATCGCCCGACCGGAGTAGCCCTTTCTCCGGGCGGGGATCTAGTGGCCTTTTTTGTTCCTGCCGATGGCCAGGCCACGATTATGGAGGTCACATCGGGGGCTGTATTGCATCGGGAAAAACTCAACAGAGGAAACTACTCCAAACTCGACCAGGAAGGGGCCTGCTCCTTTTCTTCGGATGGCAAACTTCTTGCGCTGGGTGGCGGCGCTGGGCGCATTGTCATCCTCCAAGTCCCCGATTGGACTCCTCTCCCAAAGCAGCCCCGTATCACTGGGCGAGTTACGACTTTTGCCTTTTCGCCAGATGGGAGGCATCTCTGTGCGGGCAGCCTCTTTCAGGACCCGCGAGTTTCCGTTTTTGATCTGGTGGGTGACGGAGAGGACATCCATCTCTCAGGACATTCAGGATTCATTGCCAAGGTCGCCTTTTCCCCTGACGGGAGTCTCTTGGCTTCTGGTAGCGGGGACCAGGATATCAAAATTTGGAGAACGAGCGACTGGACAGAGGCGGCAAACCTCTCTGGGCATCGAGACGAAGTCTGGTCGGTCGGTTTTTCTCCGAACGGTAGAACCTTGGTCAGTTCTGGTAAGGACCAGAGCGTGAGGCTTTGGGAGGTTGAAGACTGGCTGAAAGAGGAAGAGGCGGCACTTATTCTGCAAACATCCTTCAGCCACATGGCCTTGACTCCAGAGGGAATGGGGGCGCTCACACTGCGAAACGGAAAGGTCAGCTTTCATGGAGATGTGCCTGGTGCCCCAGAGGCTCACCCCGTTGATTTCTCCCATGCATCCTGGATCTCAGGGGATCGTCTCGTGTGCGGAGGAACCAGTCCGCCGGAAATCACCATTCGAGATCTGACTGGAGGTGTCGAGCAACGGCTTGATTTACCCTCAGAGGCCCGGAACCTGAGGTATCGTTTTCTGAGTGAAAGTGGAATTCTGGTGGTGCTAATGACATTCCCGGAATCCGACCTGGTCCGGGTTGATCGTTACGACATCACCTCCTTGAGCCGGAGATCATCGACCAGCGTCGAAATTTCAGAGGCCGACTGGCAGAATCTCGGACGCCACCTTGAATTTAGTTCGTTTTCTCATGATGGTGGAAGAGTGGCGTTGAGGCATGATTGGGATGTTGTTAAGGTCTACGATCTTGTGACGGGGGAACTGGTGAGAGTGCTGGACAACAGTGATCAGCACGGCGTTCAGGGACTGTGCCTCTCTCCCGATGGCGAGACGCTGGCCTACGCGGTCAGGAAGCGGCCGGTGATTGAGATTCACGATGTTGCAACGGGCCGCAGCCGGGCTCGCTTGGAAGGGCACAACATGGTGATCCGAAAGCTCGACTTTTCCCCGGATGGGGAACGCCTGGTGTCCACTGCGATTGGGAGCGAACCCATTCTTCTCTGGGATACCACGGACTGGGAGCAAGTGGCCTCCTTCGAGCCGACCGTGGGATGCGTTTCTCCCCTTGCATGGTTTCTGCGCTCTGGTGAAGAGATAGTCATTCGTGAAGACCTCCTTGGGGCCAAGCAGTGTCAGTTCCGGGTGCTGAAAGCACCCTCCGAGGAACGGATCACTCAGTATGAAGGGAGAGAGCGATGAGCGAGATCACGGAAATGCTGTCTGCCCGGGCCCAGAAGGGTGTCTCAGATGATGAATTGATGTCTACGGTCTACGAGGAGCTGCGAACCATGGCCAAGATTCGTATGGCACATGAACGAGCTGGTCACACACTGCAGGCTACGGCACTGGTCCACGAAGCTTGGATGAGGATCGGCGACCAGCAATTCGAGAACCGGCGGCACTTTTTCTCTGCGGCTTCGGAAGCTATGAGGCGTATTTTGGTGGACTGTGCTCGTCGGAAAAAGGCCATATGCCGGGGAGGACAAATGCAGCGGGTTGAGACCGACGAGATTGATGGTCTTGCATGCGAGCAGGATGAGGACGAATTGCTGGCCGTGCACGATGCGCTTGAGCGCTTTGAGGAACGAGAGCCCCGGAAGGCGAAAATTGTGAAGTTACGCTACTTCGTCGGTATGACGGGCGAGGAGGTTGCCGAGGCCCTGGGTGTCTCGCTTGCTACCGTAAACCGTGATTGGGCCTTCGCCCGGGCTTGGCTCTTTAATGAAATCAACCTTGCCTAAGAGGCTGATTGGGGAGCGAGGCATTTCTGACCTCGAAAAATGGTTTTCAGCCATAGCCCTCTCTTCGTCTCTCGCCGGCCACAAAAAATAGTGATATTTTTTCCGAGTGGTTGGCGCATGAACCTGTGGAGGAGCTTAAGAGCCCCCGTATTCCAGTTAATCACGCAGACGTAGTTCTCAGATCTAGGTCAGCGATGTGCCTCGCGAGCTTGAAGTCTTAGGTGCATTGACGGGCAGTATGGATGGCTAAAACCGCCTCAGCTACACCACAGAATGAAGACACAACTACTCAGCAATCTCCGTTATGGAGCACTCTTATTGTGCGCCATCGCCCACTCCGCCTTTGCCCAGAATGCACCTAGCCTGCATTCGCAGATCCACGGTGACTGGATCATGTACCGGGGAGATCAGTTTGAAATCCTGCGTATTTCCGAGGGAAAGATCCATAGCTTTTTCTATGAGTGGAATGGCACCCTGAAATTTGAGAGAATATCCGACCTCAAGCTTAAGTCCTCTGGTGCTGGAGAGAGCCAAACCGCCATTGAGAAAGGAGCGGAGTGGCACTATTTGGACGGGGGTAAGGCGCCCGAAAACTCCCTCTGGACCAGCCTTGCGTTCGACTCCCATGAGAAGGGATGGAAGACTGGCAAAGCGGGGTTCGGTTACAGTGATAACGACGATGAAACAGTGATCGAGGATATGCAGGACAACTATCTTTCTGTATTCATCAGGAGAGAATTTGAAATTCCCAAAGGGGCAGACCTCAAGGGCCTCGGGTTGCTGATTAATTATGACGATGGCTTCATCCTGCATGCGAACGGTCGCCGCCTCTTCAGCTCCAGTAACGTGAGTGTTGATGAGAAAACAGGAGAAACCATGGTGACTAATCACGAGGCCAACGGAGCAGAGTTCTTTTCTCTCAGCGAATATGCGAGCGCCTTCAAGGAAGGGAAGAACGTCATCGCGATCCAGGGCCTCAATAGCACACTCGACAGTAGCGACTTCACTCTGGATCCACAGGTCCTGATTGGGGGGACCGGGAGCTTCACGGCATCCAACCGGAGAGAGAAGCATCAAAGTTCCCAGACGCAGTGGTTTTACAAGGATCGCACATGGAACGGAAAGGTCGACAATATCCAGATCTGGGAAAGGGCGCTCACTGATGATGAAGTGGTGGCGCTGTGGAACGGAGGGAAGGGTATAGCAAAGGCCCCCGGTGAGCTGGCAGAGGGCCTGATCGGTCATTGGCCATTTGATGGAGATCTCAAGGATGCCAGTGGGAATGGCCGGCACGGAACGGGCAAGAACTCTCCGGAATTTACCAACGGGCAGTTGGGAGAGGCCCTGGATTTGAATGGGGACAATCAGTATGTCCTCCTTGGAGGGAACCCCTCAGACTACACGCCTGAGGGGGGTAGTATCAGCTTCTCGCTCTGGTTCAGTGCGGACAAATTCGACAAGCGGTGGCAGACCCTGCTGTCTCTTGGGGATGGAGGTTGGGGAGACTGGCGCATCCACCGCTTCAACATGACCGACAACATGGGATATGTTGGGGGGCGTTGGGCGAGGAACAATACGCAGGTCCTAGATGGGAAAATGCATAACCTTGTAGCCATCACCGAAGCAGGGAAAGGCGTCAGGCTGTTCGTCGACAATATCCTGGTCAGCAACAACGCGCCTAACAACCAGGCCGCTAATTTCACGGGAATTCCCAAGGACGAAGATGGGTGGCTTCCCGCTGTGGGGGCCAACCTTCAGGGCCAGATCAACCTGTCGAAGTCGCTGGAGGGCGAATTCATTCCCATGCAAGATTCCCTGCGGGTGGTCGCCGCCGTAGGCAATCGAGGAGGAGGTGGGAACCAGAACTCCTATTCGGGACTCTTTCGCAAGGTAGATCATCCCGAGGAGGCTCTGCTGATAGCAGCCCGGACCGGCGATAAGGCAAAAGTGACGGCTCTCCTGAAGGCCGGGGTTGACCCGAATGCGACCTCTCCCAATTCCTACACCGCACTGGGTCTGGCGGGTGCGAAGGGGCATCTGGATATCATGAAACTCCTTTTGGAAAATGGAGCCAATGTGAACAAGCAGGCCAGGTTCATGAAGAATCCACTCAGCGTGGTAGCTGGGTCCCCTCACATCGCAGCCGCAAAATTGCTTATTGCCAATGGGGCAGAGATGAAAGCGGCATGGAATGGGGGTTTCCTGACGCACGAGGCGGTTTTCTGGAAGCAGCCCAAGATGCTGGAATTCATTCTGAATGAGCTCAAGGTGGATCCTGACTTGAAGGCTCGGAATGGCTCTACTGCCCTCCATTGGGCGATTAACAACATGAACCGGGGAGAAACCGAGGCAAATAAGCCCTACCTGGAGTCCGTCAAAGTGCTGCTGAAACATGGAGCCAATCCGAACCTGCGTTTCAGGCAGAACAACAACAACCGGAGTGCCATCGAACTAGCTATGAGCCTAGGACTCGATGGAGTTGTGGCACTTCTGAACAAGAAGCCCAGCTGATCGAATATCGTCGCTTTTAACCGGTGGGGGCCAGTTGGTGAAAGCTGGTTTGGTTCCCACCAAGTGGAGCGGGATCGCCCCCAATCAGCAATTCACGCACAATGATGTTAAGAGAAGTGCGACAGGGCTTGCTGAATTTAAAGGCCTGGACGAAGTCGCGGCTCTCCTGAAATCGCGCTGAGATCCTGATGCCGATTCATTGAGTGACCGTAAGGACGACTTTTATTGGGGATGCCCCTGCTAGGTGGGGCATCCCAAGTGACTAGCTCGGAGATTGGTAAATACGGAGTCGCTCGACCTCTGTGACCAGTTCGAAACCATTTGCTTCGAGCAGGATCTTACAAACGATCTGCTCCCGCTCGCGTTCGCAGTCGTGAAGACCGACAAATCCACCTGGCTTGACGGCTTTGGTAGCGGCGTAGGTGCTCTGGTGGCGTCCAAAGGTTGGGCCCCACGGAGCATCTACGAAAACGCAGTCCCATTCGCTGTTAAAGGGAGAGCTCTCTAGGGCAGGAAGGGTTACTTGATCAGCAGCGAAATCGGTTCTTTCCCAGTTCTCGAAAGGCTGCTGGTAGGTCACGGTAAGAATGTGCTCATTCCCGATCTCCCCCCCGATACGATCAATCCACTCCTCATTGTTCTCGAGAAAAAGGGTTGGATTTCCGTGATTGAGTCTCCGCCAGGCACTCGAATCCCTACCCACTCCGAATACAAGGAGACGACAGGATGCGATGTTCTGCACGTGCTCTGCAAAGGCACAGTATTCCCTGAGAGTGCAGCTGTTGGGTTGTCCGCCAATCTCTGCAAAGACGTCCTCAGGGGTGAGTGCCATGATCAAATTTAGCCTTTAAGTCAGGCTTCGGGATAAACCCAAGGCCCGCGGTAATCCCGTTTGAGGAGCTTGTTGGCGGCGGGGTCGTTGAGGACCTTCTCCGCTGCGCCGTCCCACTGGATGCTACGTCCAAGTTTCAGGGACATCATGCCAAGCATCGGTAGGACAGAGGATCGGTGGGAGGATTCCAGCCCGCAGACAGTCTCCTTCCCGCTTTCGATCCCATCGATGAAATTCTGCCAGAGCAACTTGAGATTGTGTCCATCCGGTTGCTGGAGCTGTGAATCCTGATGGATGACCTTGTCCCGGGAGTTAGCTGGGTAATAAGTCCACCCGTCACGCCACCCCATGTGGAAAATCCCGTTCTCTCCGTAGAAGTAGCACCCGATTTTATGTTTTTCCGAGGGGTTTTCCGCGTAGCGTCGATGTTCCCAGGTGGCAGTGAAGGATTCGAACTCATAAACGGCGACCTGAGTATCCGGAGCATCAGTGGTCTGTTCAGAGTCATTCAGAACAGGGGTGCCCCGAACAGGCCGCCCGCCCGTGGAATATACCCGCTTGGGATATTTTTCCTCCGTCCACCAGAGGACCTGGTCAAGCCAGTGCACTCCCCAGTCCCCCAGGATTCCATTGGCAAAATCGAGAAAATGCCGGAACCCTCCGGGGTGGATCCTGCTGTTGAAGGGGCGAAGCGGTGCAGGGCCACAATACATATCCCAATCCATTCCCTTCGGGGGTTCCTCGTTGGCTCGGGGTTGTTCCTTGCCTCCTCTCCCTGCAACAAACATGCGGACCATGCCCACTTTTCCTACCTTTCCGCTCCGGAGAAAGTCCATGCCTGAGACGTGGTGCGGTCCAATTCTGCGGTGGAGTCCCACCTGGACGGTCTTCCCCGCGCGCGTGGCGGCGTTGAGCATGGCTCGGCTTTCCTGGATAGTGTGGCCTGTGGGTTTTTCCACGAAGACATGAGCTTCTGCCTGGACGGCTGCAATTGTCTGGAGTGCATGCCAGTGATCGGGAGTGGAAATGATAACGATCTCTGGCTTTTCCTTCTCGAGGAGTTCGCGATAATCCTTGTAGGTCTTTGGTTGTGCCCCGGAGAGGTCCTGAACCTCCTCCGCTGCAACTTCCAGTGCATCGTCGGATACGTCATTCAGGGCAACCACCTGAATGGTTCCCGAGGCCATGGCCTCCCTGAGGATGTTCATCCCCCACCAACCGGATCCAATCAGAGCAGTGCGGTATTTTTTTCCTGACTTTCCCGGATTGGCGAGCAGGGGAAATTGAGTTGCCATGCCGGTTGCGGCGGCGGTATTGACGAATGCTCTGCGATTCATGAATGGATAGGGGCTACGGTTAGCTCAGAGTGTGATTCAATACAATTTACCAGCTCACGCAAACCAGAGTTCCGCCTG
>JAQWTV010000111.1 GCA_029242545.1 Roseibacillus sp. | reverse complement strand
AGTTCTTTATCATTTCGGACCTGAAGCTCGTTGAGAGTGACCGGATTTCCGCAAAGGCGAGAAAGACGGAGTATCCAATGTGTCCACGTTGTCGTCGTTATGAACCACTTTCCCCTGCAGGTTCCTCCGGGGAAGAAGGATTGTGCCGTCGCTGCGAGGAGGTCATGTCCAGTGCTGAGTGATGAAGACTCTACCGCGCCTCCTCCTCTTTCTGGTCCTTCCTCTCTACGCGTTGGATCAGGTAACGAAGTGGATCGTGGTTCTCAGTTTCGAGGCTCCCCCCCCCGGCTACAACGTATCTTATGAGAATCACGTCGTGATTGAGAATTTCTTCACGATTGTCCGGGTGCACAATCAGGGGGCGGCTTTCGGAATGGGAAACGATACACCATGGGCACCTTTCGTCTTTTTTCTCATAGCGGTAGTGGCGCTTGGCCTGATTCCTTTTTTCTGGATGCGAGGGGCCTTCAATATTCTCCCCCTGAGGCTGGCTGCAGGGCTCATGATGGCGGGAATTCTGGGTAATCTGACCGACCGAATGCTGCAGGGATTCTTTCTTCCCGCTTACGAGAACGCTGGTTTTTTTGCCCGGATCGCACAGGGGTATGTCGTTGATTTCCTCGATTTCAAGATCGGCCTTGAAACTAAACTGACTCCGCATGGGCACTGGCCATCCTTCAATGTTGCGGACTCATGCATATGCGTAGCCGCCTTTTTTCTGATTCTCTCGACATTCCGAGGAGAGGGAAAAGTTGAAGAGAATGAAGCAGATGAAGGAAGGGAGAAGAAGTGATTGGGTGGCGAGTTTTTGGCAGCGGATCGGCCAGCGCCAAGGGTGTGGGCAAAGTTTTTATTCGGGAAAGACCGGATACCTCTAAGCGGATCTAGAAGATGGAGATCTGGAAAGCTATCCTCGTTGGGATCGTGCAGGGACTCTCAGAGTTTCTTCCAGTATCCTCGTCGGGACATATTGCCCTACTCCAGCACGGCCTTGGAATTAGGGAGTCGGGAGAAGGCGCCCAACAGGACATCACCTTTGAGCTAGTACTCCATCTGGGAACCTTTCTCAGTGTGGTTATCTATTTCCGGAGGCGTTTATATGGATTACTGTTGTGCCTATGGCAGAAGGAACGGAAAGAGGACCGGACCATGATCCTGTGGTTGGTTATCGCAACAGTTCCGGCCACGGTGGCATTTTTCTCTGCAAGGAACCTGTTTGAGGGGGCCTACGATAATCCTGTGCTCGTAGGCGGGTGCCTCCTCGTCACGGGAGTGATTCTTCTGCTTCCAAAGCGATTCCCCCGGGAAAACCGGGAGTTCGGTTTGCGGCAGGCGATCTGGATGGGCATGGCGCAGTCGCTAGCAATCCTGCCGGGGATCTCCCGGAGTGGGGCTACCATTACCGCGGGTCTCCTTGCTGGTGGAAAGGCTTCGAGAGCGGCAGAATTTTCCTTCCTCATGTTCTTGCCTGCGATCGGCGGCGGAACGCTCCTTAAGCTTCAGGAGCTTAAAGATGTTATGCAGAGCGAGGCAGCCGCTGCCTATTTTCTCGGGTTTGTGGCGGCCTTTATCTCGGGCCTCTTTGCTGTCTACCTCGTTCTTAAGACCATACAGAAGGGTAAGTTCGAGTACTTTGCCTACTATTGTTTTGTGGTAGGGATCGTAGCCATGATCTACTTTAGTGCTCGCTGAGTGGGCGTTGTTTTCCGAGAGAGCGGCAGGAAGGCGGACCAGGAGTTGGCAAATGGAGGGGATTGGTCATATTCGGGCTCTCGCATGTTGGCCAAACGCATTATTCCCTGCCTGGACGTCACGGATGGCCGTGTCGTAAAAGGAGTGAATTTTGTCGATCTCCGGGATGCCGGGGACCCCGTCGATTGTGCGGTTGCTTACAACGAACAGGAGGCTGATGAGATCGTATTTCTCGATATCACAGCATCTTCCGATGAGCGTAATACGATGCTGGAGGTGGTACGCAGGACTGCCGAGCGTTGCTTTGTTCCGCTGACCGTAGGTGGTGGTATTCGTGAAGTGGAGGACATGCGGAGAATGTTATTCGCAGGGGCTGACAAGGTTGGGGTGAATACCGCTGCGATCAATCGTCCGGAGGTTGTCGATGAGGGCGCAGCTACTTTTGGGAGCCAGGCGATCGTGGTGGCGATCGACGCCAAGCGGCAGGGTCCCGCTAAGTGGGGAGTCTATACGCACGGTGGGCGTAATCCGGTGGAGGGGCTCGATGCGATCGAGTGGGCTCGTGAGGTGTATCATCGAGGTGCTGGTGAGATTCTTCTTACCAGCATGGATGCGGATGGAACCAAGGATGGCTACGATATTGAGCTGACGCGTGCTGTTAGTGATGCGGTTGGGATCCCGGTGATTGCCAGTGGGGGTTGTGGAACTCTGGATCACATGGAGGAGGTCCTACGGGATGGAAATGCCGACGCAGTGCTGGCCGCGAGTATTTTTCATTTCGGAGAGTTTACGGTTCCAGAAACCAAGAAGTATCTTCAGGAGCGCGGTATTCCAGTGCGTCCTGAATTCGAAGCCTAGCGTGACCAAGAGGTAGCTGGGGAAGAGCTCCGTGGCTACGGTTACCCTCTGTAAACCCGCTCTACCCGTGGGGTGATACCAGTAAAAATTTCCCACGGGATAGTTCCTGCTCTGAGAGCAACCTCTTCGACGGGGATATTGGCCCCGAAGAGTTCGACTTCGTCACCGGGGTTGCATTCCGGCTGATCAGTGAGATCCGCCATTACCTGATCCATAGTGATTCTTCCGAGGAGAGGGACTCGTTGGCCTCGAACGAAGACTTCCGGGGTTTGTCCTGTAGTAACCCGGGGATAGCCATCCCCGTAACCGATTCCGATTGTGCCCACTTTTGTTGGACGGGTTGTAACGAAGGTGCGGCCGTAGGAAATGCCATGACCGGGGGGAAGATTTCGGATGACTGCGATCCGGGACTTCAGGGCCATCACAGGTTTTAGGGGGACATGACCATTTGTGATGGGAGGCACACCGTAGAGCATCAGTCCGGGACGGGCGAGGGTGGTGGTACGGGACTGATATCCGAGCAGTCCTGCTGAGTTAGCGAGGTGAACGTGTGTTAGTTCTTCCCGTTTGGGAAGGGATTCGATCAGGGTGTCGAAGGCCTCAAATTGTTTTGTGGTAAACCCATTGTCCTCATCTGCACAAGGCAGGTGAGACCCTATCCCAGTCACTCTGAGGCCAGAGAGGGCTCGGATGACGGTTAAGGCAGAAGGGGTGTCCGATGGGAGAAAGCCGCCGCGCCCCATACCGGTATCGACAGTAATATGGGCTTCTACGATGGAGTCCCGGGCGCGTGCGAGCTGGTCGAAATGCTGTGCCTCCTCCATGGTATTCAGACAGGGGAGCCATTGATGGGCTACGACTTCCTCTCGCTCGGCAGGAAAAGTTCCCCCGAGGAGGTAGATTGGCGTGCGGATTCCGGATTCGGAAAGACGCCTCGCCTCTCCAACATTGGCCACTCCGAAAAACGCGATGTCCTCTTTCTCTAAGGTGTTTGCTACTGCTTCCAGCCCGTGGCCGTAGGCACTGGCCTTGACCACGGCCATTATCTGCTGGTCACCGTGGCCCCGGGCCACCTTGAGGTTATGCCGCAGGGCAGCGAGGTCGATCTCGGCCCACGAGCGGGGAGGGCTTTCGGGGGCTAGGCTCACGCCTCAAAACCTAGGAGAAGATAGGAAATTGAGCAAACCCACAACGAATTCTCCGGGGGTTGGCCTCTGGATGCCCTGACCTGTTGGGCCAGGGCACAATCGCTCGGACAACTGTCTGCAGCGGTCCCTTACAGAAGGATGAGCTCGTGGCTCGAGGGCGAATAATGGAGTCCGGTGCGTTACCTGTTCTTCGCCGCGGAGGAGGCATACTGAAGATCACGGCCAAAACCGGAGATCGTTTCGCAGGAGGTCAGCATCGAAAAGGCGACGAGACTACCAAGGAGGAACACAACTTTGAGGATGTTTTTGCCAGAATTCATTTCGGTTTATTGATAATTCACAGATTCATACCGTTCTGGGCAAGAACCAAATGAGAGTAATGGCCATCTTGCCCTTGCCGCCGCCGGGTGTGGCCGCCCGCGAAGAGACTCTGACAGAATACGGAAGGAGTGTCCGATGCCCCGTGGCGTATTCGGCGCCACCAGAGGTGTAGGCTACTTCTTTTCAGGTTTTTCGAAGACCATGAAGTGCTGCCAGGGCAGTAACTTGGAATCGGTACTTTTCCATTTCAAGCCAACGGCTTCCATCTCCTTGCGAGATTGCGCCTCCGTCATCTTGTGGAGTGGTTTGATCGGGACGGTGGGGTCCTCAGCACGGTATTCCAGAAGAATGATGCGCCCACCCGGTCTCAGGGCCTTGAACAGAGATTGCATCATTTCGCGGGGGTGGGAAAATTCATGGTAAGCATCAACCATTAATGCGGCATCGATCGATCCCGATTTGAGCATGGTGTCATCTACTTTTCCGAGATGAGCCTCCACGTTGGCCAGGCCCAGATTTTTTTCCTTCCTCTCGAGAAAGGTGATCATTTCAGGCTGAATGTCGACGGCCACGACCTTTCCTTTCGGGACGAGCGGTGCGAGACGAAAAGTGTAGTATCCAGAACCGGCTCCTATGTCCGCAATCACATCGGTGGGTTTGAGATTGAGAGCAGCAATGGCTTTGCTGGGTGCTTCTTCCTCCTCACGATTGCCTCGCTCCAGCCAGCGGATGGCCTGGTGCCCCATCACGTAGGAAATTTCTCTGCCCATATAGTATTTTCCAGTTCCATCAAAAGTCTTACGTCCTTTTGAGTAGTGGCTGGGCCAGGCTGGCTCGCTTTTGCCTTTCGGCTTATCTGCACCTGTATCTGCGAGAGAGTTAAAGGAAAGAAGGAGACTAAAGAGTGCGACAGGTAATCGAGTCATTGTGACAGATGGGTTCAGGGGTCAGGGATAAAGTTCTGTCTTCTCAGGTCACGGTGCAACTAGAAAGCGCCACCCGGATATCCCCTCAAAACGTCAGTAGAAGGGCGAAGAGCTGTGACAGGTGGTTCGAGGAATAAAGGCCGCTCTGAGGGCAACTTCTTCGAGATTCCGGGGTTCCTTCAGGGACGAATCGCCAATCGGTCAATTTTATGAATCTTGCCCCTCTTCTTTTCTTCCTATCACTTTGTTTCCTGCCTCCTGCGCTTCTAGCGCAGGAAAATCCTCCGAATCGTGGGGAGAATGGTCTAGGTAATGAACCTAGAGGGGAGCGCGGGCCCCGGCGAGGTCCAGAGGAATTCCTCCGGAGGCTTCCAATAGTGCAAGCTCTGGACAGCGATGGGGACCTCGTCATCACCGGGGAAGAATTGAAAGGGGCGCCGGCCAAGCTGAAAACCCTTGATAAGAATAAGGACAAGATTCTCGAAGGTGAAGAAATCCTGCCGCCACCACCCGAGGGTCGGGATCCGCGGGGAGGGGGCGGTCCGGGAGCCGCTGGATTCCTGATGCGTATTCCACTGATGTCGGCTCTCGACGAGGACGGGGATGGCAAGATCTCTGCCGCAGAGCAGGAGAAGTCCTCCGGAGCCCTGACCAAACTGGATACAAACGGGGATGGCCGGATTGAGATGAGAGAGATGGCTCCTCCGCGCGGAGGGCGTGGTCCCGGAGGGCGCGGTCCCGGAGGGCGCGGTCCGCAGCCGGATAACGTGGACCGAAAGTCTCCGGATGAGGTCGAGATAGAAGACGGGGCAGCAACCATCCCGGACCGCAAAGCGTTTGAAACACTCAGCTACCAGGGAGAGGAGGTGATGATCGATACCCACCTTGCAGGAAACCAGTTTGTTAAATTTCAGATTGAAGGAGCTGATGGAGAAAAACCGGAACTCTATTTCATCAATACCAAGACGCATCGGGCCCATATGAGATTCATGTCGGCGGTAGGAATTCCACGGGCTCGTCCCGGCGAAGGAGCGCAAATGAGGGGGGTGCTCGTTTATCGCCCAAGGCTGAAGGGTTCAAACGGGGAAAGGGGTCTCTACACTTTTGAGTTCAACCCCAATGACCGCTACCCCTTTGAGACTATCAAGAAGGCATACGAGCTTCTCATCGCGAAGAGTGACGAGCTGAAAGGCAGGCTGGGATACTACCCGATGCCTGCTGCGCTGATCCGCTATCGGGAGGAAAAGGAACTCTATGAGGACGCGCCATTCCGAGTTTATCTGGACGAGGACCTCTTTGGTGATATCGACTACCTTCCCCTCAACCAGGGAGAAAGTTTTGGGCGTCTGAGGATCATGGAGCTTGATGAGTATCCGCGTCCCCGCGAAATTGTTCTCTACAAATCCCTTCCGAATGAGATGCCTCGCAGTGCGGGAATAATCACGGAGGTTCGTCAGACCCCGCTCTCGCATGTCAATTTGCGTGCGATCCAGGACAAGGTGCCAAATGCGTTTATCGCAGAGGCAGCTCAAATGAAGGACGTGAGTTCATTGGTAGGAAAGTATGTCTACTACAAGGTTGATGCCGAAGGGTTTACCCTCCGCGAGGCCAAGGATGATGAGGTGGAGGCTCATTTCGCGAAACTCCGACCCGCAAAGCCGCAGAAGCCTTCGCGGGATCTGGAGGTGACTGAAATTCGCGCGCTTGGCGATATTGGTTTTGAGGATTGGAAAAGTGTCGGGGTGAAAGCCGCAAATCTAGCGGCAATGAGCTCCTTCGATCTTCCGGAAGGAGTGGTTCCTCGGGGCTTTGCAGTGCCATTCCACTTTTATCACACCTTCATGAATCACAATGGATTCTATGAAAAGGCAGCGGAGCTTTTTTCAGAGCAGGAACAGGCTGCCGATACGGAGGCCCTTCGGAAGGCGTTGGGCGATTTCCGGAGGTTGATTCGGGACGGAGATTTCCCTGATGATCTCCGAGAGAGTCTAGCCAAAATCCATGGCTCATTCCCGGACGGTACGTCTTTGCGTTGTCGATCGAGCACGAATAACGAGGACCTGCCCGGGTTTAGTGGGGCGGGACTCTATGATTCCTGTACACATCGAGTTGATGAGGGGCATCTGTCGAATTCTATCAAGCAGGTCTTCGCCAGCCTATGGAATTTCCGAGCCGTGCAGGAAAGACACTTCTATCGGATTGATCACATGCTTACCGCCATGGGGGTTTTGATTCACCCGAATTATGATGAGGAAGAGGCCAACGGAGTCGCCGTTACAACGGACATTCTCTACCGCACGGAGGGAACCTACTATCTGAATACCCAGGTAGGAGAGGACCTCGTGACAAATCCAGAGGAGGATTCTATTCCAGAGGAGTTACTGCTCGATTGGTTTGATTCGGGAAAGACCAAGGTAATGCGTCGCTCCAATCACGCCAAGGGTGGGCTCATTCTCAGTGCGGAGCATCTGGAGCAGCTCCGCGAGGGGCTCGGAATCATTCATAACCGTTTTGCAAAGCTCTACGGGCACTCATACGAGGCCAAGGACTTTGCTATGGAATTAGAGTTCAAGATTACAAGGGAAGGGAAGCTAAGCATCAAGCAGGCCCGGCCATGGATTTTCTCTGAGTAAGACTCTTCCCGGGTCCGGCTGCTGCAAATCAGGGGTGTCAGCATGGATTGTGGCTATCGACAGACCTCTTGCTATCTGGCTTATTTCGATCACGCTGAAAGGCCGTAGCATTCATAAGCCAGGTGTCTGGCGAGAATTCCATGAGAGTCCCCAGGATATTATTGTCAGCCGTTCTTGCGGCTGCGGGCTGTGTTGCGGGTTTGAAAGCACAGGAGAAAGGCACGGACGCGGGTTCATTGGAGATTCCCGCGGCCCGCTCCGGGGCAGTTGCTGATTCTGGGTTTTTCGGAGTGAGCGCCGAGGAGCTGACCGCGGCTGAGGTTGAAAAGCTGGGAATCGTGGCGGGTATTCGGCTCACGGACGTTGAGAACAACAGCCCGGCGACAAAAGCGGGTTTTGCAACAGGAGATATTATTCTGGGGGTCGATGGAGCAGAGATCGGAAACATGCTTCAGTTTCGCAATTTGATTGCCGCACGCCGTCAGGGCGATGTAGTGAGGCTCAACCTGATTCAGAAGGGGCAGCAGATGGAAAAGAGAGTGACCTTGGCGGCTCGTCCCCCCCTGCCTCTGGTGGTCATTCCGCCCGAGGCGATTGAGCCGGCAGGCCCCAAAGTTCTTCCCGATGTTCGCCAACGGTTTCAGCGCTTTGGGCTGGGAGAGGACGGCCAGCGCTTTAAGATGCGAGACAATGATGGGACCGTTGAAGTTATTGGTGCAGCTGAGGCACGAGAAGCCACGGTGTGGGACATGTCCAACAAGGTCACGTTCGAAGGCCCTTGGGTAACGCCCCAGGATAAGGCCGTTCCCTCCGACAAAATTCGTAACCGAATCGAAAGGGTCGAAAAAACATTCGCTCTTCGCCTGAAGGGACCCAAGGCCTTTGTCCCGCCGCTGCAGCGCCCCAACCCCGCACCACGTGCGCCGGCAATTCCACCCAAGCTGAAAAACGAGCCTAAACTTGGGACCCCGGAAACAGAGCCTCGCAAATAAGTTCGAGGTTAGTGGGTATTTAACGGAGTTTCACAAAGATGAGAATCTCTGGATCTGGGAGGCATTTTGTGACCAGGAGACCTTGAAAAAGTGCAAGGTTGGCAAGCGCACCGGCATTGGATAGACCATCGGCGAGCTTCACCTGACCAAGCAAAATTTCATGCGTTATGCCATTTTCTCGGACGTTCATGCCAACCGGCAGGCGTGGGAGGCAGTGCTTGCCGATATTGCGCACCAAGGTGCCGATACTCTGGTATGTCTTGGCGATGTGGTTGGTTACGGGCCGAAGCCTCTGGAGGTTCTCGCAGGTGTCCGAGCGGTAACCGCTAATTTTGTTCTTGGGAATCACGATGCGGCAGCTTGTGGTCGACTCGACCCATCGATATTTAATGAGCGCGCTCGGGTTGTCATCGAATGGACGCGGGAGCAGCTCGATAATGACGCCCTTCAATTTCTTGGGCAGGTGCCCCTCCAGATGAATGGACCGGACGTCTACTTCGTTCATGCTGAGGTAGTACAGCCCGGGGAGTTCGGCTACGTGGAGGGGGTTTCATCCGCGAAGGCCAATCTGGAGGCAATGGTCGAGTCCCTCGGGTTCATTGGTCACACCCATCTGCCGCTTGCGTATTCAATGTCAAAGCGAGGTGGAGCGGTAACGCAGTTGCCTCCGAAAGACTTTCAGCTGGAGCGAGGGCATCGCTATCTGGTCAACGTGGGATCCGTTGGTGAACCCCGAACTACAGATGTGAGGGCCAGCTATGTGATATATGACGATGTCGCCCGGGCGGTTTTCTTTCGCCGGGTGGCCTTTGATGTGGAGGCCTACAAGGCGGACCTTCAGGATACCGGCCTGGAGATTTTGCCCTATTTCGTACAGGTTGTTGATTCCGGCAAGGTGGCAAATGCTCTCCGTCCAGCAGCAGCTCCACAGCTTGCCCTCGCTCAGCTCCCGAAGGTTGGGGAGGTCGTGGCCGGAGGTCAGGGGCACCTTGTAGTGGGAATGCCTGGATCCGGAGGGCGCCCGGCAGCAGGTATTGGGGGCTCGGTTTCGCGGCCAAGATCCAGCCTTCCATGGGTTCTGGGTATTGGGGCCCTTTTGGCCGTCCTCGTGGCAATCATCGCGATCGGGATGATGCAGGATGAGGAGACTGAGGGAAGAACCGGTGGACAGGAGAAACCCCGCAGTGGCGAAAGAGCCACTAAAAACACGGCTCCTTTGGAAGAAGAGCGAGTAGAGACGGTGCAGGGTCCGATTAGAGATTTAGTGGTCCAACGATTTGGGAAAAATTATCGAGATCTCGGAGAGCTTCGTTCGGAGGCCGGCGAATTGAATGCGGGAAAACCAATGGTGGGAGGGATGCTGGATCTTGGAGATGCAGGTAACGAGCCTTGTGGTCTGGTGTGGGATGGTTACTTACTTGTTCCAGAAAAAGGCTTCTACAAATTTTCCCTGAAGGCTTCGACCGGGGCGGCTCTTCTTATTTATGGAGAGGAGCAGCTATCTTCGAGATCAGGGTCCCAAGAGTCGACCCGGGTTCTCTGTCGAAGGGGGCATACGCCATTCCGCGTGGAATATTTTCAGCAGGGTGGGGAGAAGAACCCCGGCCTTAGTCTGACGTGGTCTGGTCCGGGACTAGATGGCAATCTTTCTCTCGTGCGCGAGGGTGGTAGTAGTAGTGCGGCGATTGCAGAGAGCCCCTCGCAGGTGGACCCCGGCGAGCCGTCCCCTGCTCCGACAGATCCGGCAGCGCCTGGGAAAGGTCCTGACGAGGCTCCACTTCGAACGGCTCCTGAGAATATGAGCGAGGACCTGATTGCCTACTGGTCTTTCGACCGCCGGCCCTCCGAGGTTGTATCGCGTTTTACTGTTACGGAGAGAGGAGTAGAGGAGAGGTTGGTCATGAAAGGCCAAGCCCTGCGCTACTTCCGGCCGGCTCTTGACCCAGGAGGGTTGAAGTGGGAGAGGCTCGGGTTTGATGACTCAGACGGGTGGCTTGATGGCCGCAATGGAATTGGATACGAGGAGACTCCCGGAGACTTCAAGAAGCTCCTTGAAACTGCGATTGAATCAGAAAAGGGAAAGCACCCGCACAGTCTTTACCTGCGGATCCCATTTGAGGTGAAGGATCCAAAGGCCTACGAGCAACTTGCGCTCTACATTTATTACGACGACGGGTTCAAGGCTTATCTGAATGGTTCGGAACTGGGCAGCAGGAATGCTCCCTTTCCATTTCTATGGAACTCCGGGTCTGCAAAGAAGAGAAACGATAGCGATGCGGTCAAAGCAGAGGCCATCAGGCTCAGCGCGCGTCGGGTCAGCCAACTGGTGCAGGGCACCAATATACTGGCAATTCATGCGCTCAATGACGGGGAGAAGAGTAAGCCTAATGCGACAAATACCGGATGTGCGAGCAGCGACATGCTCATTCTTGCTCAACTCGTTGGCTTGCGCAAAGATGATGAACCCCCTGAGGAACAGGGGACAAGAAAGCCCAGCAAGCACGATTTGCCGATCGAGGAAGGCATGATCAAGGGCGAGGTGAAGGAGGTGTCAGAGGGCAGATTCGGAGAGGCCTATGACTTCGGGGGAGGTAGCTTGGATATCGGAAGCAAGAATGAGTTCGCGATCGCGGACCAGTCCTTTACTGCGAGCCTTTGGTTCACCCGGAATCCCGGATCCACCGACGGCCAGGCAAGGCGGTTGATCTCTGCGGGTGCCGGTTCGGATCAGAAGGCGGGTTGGGCGCTTTGGCTTCAGAAGGATGGCACGGGGCTGACCTTTCGCGTTAGTGATGGTGATTCTGGCTCGGACCTTACGGCCAAATACGAAAGCCTCGTGAACGGAGAGTGGCACCACGTGGCGGTTGTTGTTGAACGAGATAGCAGCAGGATTCAGCTATTCATCGATGGGGCGTTGGCAGCGGAGAAGGCGGCTGCGGCCCTGCTTGACGGGAAGACCATCGGAGCTTCCTCGGGGCTTTGCATCGGGCGTAACTCCGACGACCAGCAGCACCATCCAGGTAAGATCGATGACGTTGTGCTTTGGCGCCGGGCTCTTCTGCCGGAGGAAATTGAGAAAATCTTCCAATCGGAGCAATCGGCCGGTGGACTCTTTGAATTAGATCCGCTGGATTAAGTTACGGGTTAACTCCCGAGCAGCCTTATCGGCGGCGGTAGGCCCAGAGATGGCCAGTTCCGCGGATATAAAGCGTATCATGGTCCAGAGCCGGGGAAACGGATGCGGACTCAGGCAGCTGAAAACGATGTGCCATCTCGAACTTGCTGCCAGCTTTCACCACGGAGAGAGTTCCCTGGTCGGAGAGCAGGTAGAGATGACCATTAGCCGCAACCGGGGATGCACTATATTGTCCTGTGCCCCCGAGCCGTCCACGGTAGCTGAGCTTACCTGTCTCTGGGTCTACCGCAGCAAGGGTTCCCCCATTCCGAACCATGTAGATCCGGTCACGATAGAAAAGCGGAGAGGGAATCTCTGGAACACTGCGGTTGAGCTCCCAGGCGATATGCTCTTTTCCGAGCTCGCCACGTCCTCCCGGGGTAATAGCCATGAGAATCGGCCTTCCCGGCCGGTTCGTGATATGGGCAGACAACTCCTGCTCCGTCCACAGGTTATCGCGGTTCTTGTCGGCCCATCCGAAGATCCCCTGTTGACGCTCGCGCCGGCGGGCCGGGTCAGAGGGCAGAGGAAGGCCCCATCCTGGGTGTCCCAGAGGTAGCTCAGGTCGCAGGGGCCACGTAAAGTTCTCGGTAATCTCGTCCCTGCCAACCTTGCCATCCTTATTCTTGTCGAATGTCAACATGGAGTCCCAGAAGGGCTTGGGGTCGATCTCAGCGTCGGATACCCCACCAAGTTGCGCAGAAGAAATATAGATTTTGTCTCTGCCCTGGATCGGAATGGCGATGGTCTCGCGTGAGAAGCCTTTTGCGAACCATTTTTCCTGACCGGTCAGGGGGTTGTAGCCAACTACCCGCCCATGCCCAAGGACCACAAGCTCGTCAGCATCGTTATGTCTCCAGATTGCCGGAGTCGACCAGCCACTTCGCAGGAAAGGCCGTGCGGTTTCCCATACGAGTTTCCCGTTAGCCCGGCTGAATGCAAGGACTCGGGAACGGCTCACTCTACTGTTCTCGAGATTGGCATCATCATCTGTAACAAGAATGAGAAGGTCTTTATAGGCAATCGGAGATGTAGAGGCCCCATAAAGACTTTTTGAGGTCTGCAGGGGTTTCTTCCAGACCTCCGTCCCGTCGTGTTGGTAGGCAAGAAGGCCATAAGATCCGAAATAGACGTAGACTTTTTCTTTGTCCAGAAGGGCAGAGGGAGAGGCGGGGGTGTTTGCCTTATGAACTTTTTGGAGAGGTTTTTCTGGCGCTAAACGACGCCAGAGTTCCTGGCCGTTTCTGCGATCGAGGGCGATGGTGAGGAGCCGTCCTTCATCGAAAGCGGTAAGAAAGATACGGTCTCCGGCAATGACAGGGGACGAGAGCCCAGGGGGCAGGGCTGTTTTCCATGCCAAGTCGCCAGACTGAATCATAACTGGGGGTTCGGACTCCTCCATGACTCCGGAGCCACCCGGTCCCCGGAACTGATTCCAAGTCTTCTTCGCGGCCTCGCCAGCGTATCCAAGTGAAGTCATGAGGATGCCGGTCAGGATCAAAATTCTACTCACCTTGGAATCTTCCCTGTGCCCCGGCGAGGAACCAAGGAGATTTTCGCCGCACGCTCAGGAGACACGTCTCCGTCCTCCCGTAGCAATGCGGGAAATTCTGCTTTTGAAACAGAATGAGAAAGAGATCCTATTCGTGTGAGATCGAGGCGTTTTACGCGGAGGTTCTACGATTTCAGAGATATTGGCTCCTTACAGCAGTTACGCTACCAGGGAAAAATCTGGCCAGAATACCGAAGGCTTTTACGGCGTTGCAAGTTTAGGCGTGGAAAGGCCGTATGAACTTATCCAGACTACAGCCATGGCCTCGAGAAACATTAAATTGATGGTGTGTGGATTTTTTCTCCTCTGTGCCAACTATTGTCCTGCGGTCCCGTGGGCACAGTGGGGGGGGAGCCCAGACAAGAATATGGTTTCCCCTGAGCTGGGTTTGCCACTGGAGATGTCTGGAGGTGAGGAGCGGGAAGATCGGGAAGGAGAGATTAACCTTGCGAGTGCCAAGGGGTGCAAATGGGTCGTTGCCCTTGGTTCAGAGTCATATGGAACGCCAACTGTGGGTAGTGGAGTGGTTCTGGTGGGAACGAATAATGAAAAGCCAAGAAACCCATCTATTGCAGGGGACCGTGGAGTAGTGATGGCTTTCCGGGAAAAGGACGGGGCGTTTCTCTGGCAGTTGACTGCACCTAAGCTTCCGGGTGGAGATGAGGTAGACTGGGAATACCTTGGGATCTGCTCGTCCACACTGATTGAAGGAGAGCGGGGGTATGTCATGACCAATCGGGGAGAGGTCGCTTGTTTCGACCTGAAGGGGCTGGCCAATGGAAATCAGGGGATTCAGAGCGAGGGTCAATATATGGCGGGGCCAGGCAAGAAGGGAGCTGATGTGGGGCCTACGGATGCCGATATTTTATGGACCTATGACATGATCAAGGAGCTTGGAGTTGTTCCCCATAATATCACGAGTAGCTCCGTTGCCTTGGTGGAGGGAAAGATTGTGGCGACAACCTCGAATGGAATCAATGAAGAGCATGATCATATTCCTTCCCCGAAGGCGCCTTCCTTGATCACATTGAATGCAATGACTGGAAAGCTCGAGGGCGTCGAGCAGGCTGGGATCTCGGCGGCGACAATGCATTGCAATTGGTCTTCACCCTGCATTGGGGAACGGCGTGGTCGCCCTGCGATATTCTTCGGGGGTGGAGATGGCTTCCTGCATGCATTTGATCCTGCAGGAAAGAAGTCAGATGAAGGCAGCCCTGTCCTGCAGGAGGATTGGCGGGTAGATGCCAATGCTCCGGAATATCGGGTTGATGAGGACGGTAAACCCCGGGATTACCCGTCATACCGGGGGCCGAGTGAAATTGTAGGAACCCCGGTTTATCATGAGGGAAAGGTGTTCGTGACAATAGGGCAGGACCCGGAAAATGGAGATGGAGTGGGGATGCTCAGTTGCGTAGATGCGGAAACTGGAAAGCCAGATTGGACCTACAAGAAGATTAACCGCTCTCTCTCAACTCCCTCCGTAAAGGATGGCCTCGTTTACATTGCTGATTTCACTGGTCAGATTCATTGTGTTGATGCCGGCTCTGGTAAAGCGCTTTGGGTTCACGATACGCTGAGCCGAATCTGGGGTTCCACTCTGGTGGCAGACGGCCGGATCTATATTGGGACAGAGGATGGGGAAGTGATTATCCTGAAAGAGGGACGTAATCTGGAAGAGTTGGGGACTGCCGAGTTTTCGGGCCCTATTTATTCCAGCTTGGTGGCGGCCAATGGGACCTTGTACGTCCAGACCCAGAACCATCTTTACGCTTTCGGGAAATAATACCGGACCTGCTCACTGGTTTCGTAGGCCATAGAGGGCCTGTTTGGTTCTCACGATGAGCATATTTCCAGAAACTGCGGGAGATCCCATACATCCAGCTTCCAGTTCGTTCGTTGCGATGACCTTGAAATTACGCTCAGCGGCAAGAACGGTGCCCTTCCCGTTTTCGTCGAACAGGTAGATCATCCCGCCGGCCATGATGGGAGAGGCTGAGAAGTTTCCCCCAATCCGCTTCTTCCATATTTCGGTGCCCGTCCGGGCGTCGAGGCAAGCTGCGACTCCCCCATCATCGACCATGAACAGAAGGTCTTCCCTGATAAGGATGGATGGTTTTTTCGGGGCCGCCTTCGTGTATCGCCAAGCCACGTGACTCTCGGTAACGTGACCCTCTCCATCTGGACGAACGGCGAGGAGAATGCCCTTACTGAACCCCATCGTAGTATAGACCATCCCAAGGCCTGTAACCGGTCTGCAGGAGGTAGAATGAGTTCCAATCGTCTCCACCCGCCAGAGCTCCTTTCCAGTAGTTGGATTGTATCCATACAGGGCCATTGCTCCTGCACTGACGAGGACGGACTTTCCGTCGGGGGTTTTGACCACTATCGGAGTGCCATAGGCCTTGCGCATATCGCCGTCTCTCTTCGGTTTTCCACTGGCGTCGAGATCGCGGTAATCGACGCTCCGAGGCGTTTTCCAGAGGGTCTTCCCCGTCAGCTTATCGAGTGCCACAACGAATTGATGATCAGCACCGTCGAAGTTGAGGATAAGAGAATCACCATGGAGGATGGGAGAAGAGCCGGCGCCCCGGAAATGATCGCAGGTAAAGTCAGTACGTTTCCAGACAACCTCACCATCGGAAGCCCTGAGGCACGCTGTATAGGGAGAGCCGAAAGTCAGGTATACCAATCCGTCTTCAAGCACTGGAGTAGGTGAGGCATAAGAGTTAAAGGCGTGACAGAACTGCGGTTTTTCCACCGTCCAAAGCA
>JAQWTV010000019.1 GCA_029242545.1 Roseibacillus sp. | reverse complement strand
CTGGCTGGACGACCACGGCTACCACTACGATGTCATCACCGACCACGACCTGGACCGTCACCCGGAAATATTGAATGGCTACAAGGCGGTCTGCATCAACGGACACAGCGAATACTGGTCAAGCCGCGCCTACGACGGCCTTGATAACTATCTGAAAGCCGGTGGGGCGGCGGTGGTGATGTCAGGAAACACCATGTTCTGGCGGGTGAGCTTCGACGACAGTGGCGAGGTGATGGAGTGTCGTAAGTTCGGGAAAAGTATCGGCGGACGGGCCCGGGCCAAGGTGGGCGAACTCTACCATAGCCACGACTTCAAGCGCGGGAGCCTGATGCGTTTCTGCGGCTACCCCGCATGGAAGCTGGTCGGGTTGACCTGTGCCGGGTGGGGTGGCTTGAACTTCAAGCCCTATCACGCCGATCTGCCGGATCATTTCCTTTTCAACAAACCCCACAAGATCGACCTGAAAGAGGGAGGGCCCTTCGGGTTCGTCAACAAGAGCATCGGTGCAGTCGGTCACGAGTACGACGTGCGCCTCTCGACGCTGCTGAGGGCGACCAGGAATCCGGCCCTGAAAGGGCTGGCAGAACCGAAGGGGATCGTCACCATCGCCAGCAGCCAGGACAAGCGGAACATCCTCGATTTCAATGCCGAAGCGCACCGGCCGAGGGCGGGAGATGGGCAGACGATTGCGGAGATCATCTATTGGGACCGGCCTGAAGGGGGACAGGTTTTTCACACCGGTTCAATCGCGACGGCCTGGGCCATGTATCATGACAAGGCCCTGAGCGCGCTGGTCAGGAACGTGTTGCATCACTTTGGAGTGAAGCCGAAGAAACAACCATGAATGTGATCCGGGGAACGTGATTCCACGGGAGACCATTCCCTGTTCCGTTGCCTTTCATGTAATCTTCCCTAGGGTTGATCTGTTATGAATGTAAGAGGTTCTTTGGCTTGCTTCATTACAGCCTCTCTGGCCTTGCTCCTGGTGGCCTGTGAAAAGCCCACCAAGGAAGAGAGCCGGAACCCGGACGGCCCGGAAGCAAAGGAAAATACGCAATCCTTTGCCACCTTGCCCCTGCTCTGGCAGGAAAAAGGCGCTATCGAGGAAGCCACGGAGGACCTGATGGCGCTGCACGTTGCGATGCAGCGTTATCTGGAGGCAAACGGTGACATCTGGCCCCGGGCTCCCCAGCTTGTAATGGATGAGGTTGTCAAAGAGCATCCTGACCACGATGCCCACCTTGTAGAGCCCAATGCCGATTCCCTGGCTGCCTACCGAAAGTTCTGGGGGGACACCCTCAAGCCCTTTGGTGCCACAGCCCGGCATTGGCAGAATTCCCACTCGGATTTATTTAATCCCCCTTTTTATAAGGCTAACCGGTTTACCCGGGAAAAGGGAGCCGCCTATGGAAAAAATAACGGGAACAAAGCACTGCGGTGGCGATTCAGTGAAGTGGTGTGGTTCACAATTGAATACGGGGTGGGGCCCGAAAAAATATTTATCACGGCATCCGGGCGGGTGAAGAATACGGATACGAGCGGGGATCACCTAATCAAACTGCCGACTGATTCAAGACCCCAGTCCCTCACCCAGACCGCGGGCAACCTGATCAAGGTCAACATTCGTGACAACGGTGCCATGGTCGTGATGGGCCAGAGGGTCTCGGAAGATGAACTCTCCAAGTGGATGACTGAGGAGGTTGAAAAGAAGCCCGAACTCAAGGTCCTGGTCCGTTGTGACAAGGAGTCCAAGCACCTCTACCTTGCCAACGTGATGTCCATCTGCCGCTCCGTAGGCGTTCCCGAGGCCAACATCGCGGTCCGCACTGAGAAGTAACCGTCAGGATCATGAGCGAACAGAGCCCCGCCAAATCAGCAGGCCAACGACAGGCGACTTACCTGCCCGGGGATCCCGGAGACGACTCCAACCCGGATGGAAGGATTCTGGGGACAACGCGCAAGCAGCGCTTCCGGGTCTATTTCTGGCTGGCGGCAACCCTGGTGGTTGTATTCCTCCTCGGATCCCTCATCTATCTCCGCCCCGATCGCTGGCATACCTACACCGACCAGAACTCCTCCTTTAAGAAGGTCGCCAGGGATGTCACTCCCGGCTATGTCCTTTGGGAAGACGCTGAGCCAGCCGGAAGCGGATTTGCCCCCGGGCATGATATCGGCACGCCCGTAGTCTCCTCCAACGGAGCTCGCATGATCTACAGCTCCGGCGAAAAGGACGGTAATGCCAATCTCTTCCTGCGGGAGTGGGACGGCACCAACTGGAAGGACCCCCGGCCCATGCGGGCCCTCAACAGCGCCTTCCACGAGCTCGCCCCCTCCCTCAGCGGAGACGGGGAACTTCTGTATTTCACCAGCAACCGTCCCGGGGGACAGGGAGGCTTCGACATCTGGGTCTCCAAGTGGGACGGAGCGGAATATGCGTGGCCGCTTCCGCTCACTCCGCGGGTCAACACCCCTTTTGATGAAATAGACCCGGATGTCGCGCCCGACAACCTCGTCCTCTACTTCGCCTCCAACCGTCCCCGCCGGGCAACTGATACTTCCGAGAAGATCGCTGCCATGCTCGAGAACGTGGAGGATCGTAAGGGCAACTTTGACCTCTACTCCGCCGACGCCGCTGGCGAGACTACCTTCAAATTGATCGTGGAGCGCCAATTGAGCATGCTCTACTCCCTGCGTGAAAGCGCCCTCGCCGATCCCGAGATCATGGCCAAGCTCGGGGGTACTGTCCAGACCGAGACCACGGTGGACAAGGGGCTCGCCTACCTCGCCAGCATCCAGGAGGAAGATGGGCGCTGGAATATCGCCAAGTCCGGGGGACAAGCCAATCACGACCAGGCCGCTACCGCCTTCGCCCTCCTTGCTTTCTACGGCCGCGGCGAGGTTCACGATGAGGAATGTAAATACCAGGACACCGTGAAACGGGGAATCGAGTGGCTGGTAGGACAACAGGACGCCACCGGCGACCTTCGTGGTTCCAAGCCCCAGGGCAATGCCATGTATGACCACGGCATCGCCTCGCTAGCCGTAATCGAGGCCTACGGAGTCACCAAGGATAACAATCCGCCTTTGAAGCTGCGGAGTGCCGCCAATGCCGCCATCGAGTTTATCACCAAGACCCAGCACGAGGAAGGCGGCTGGCGCTACCAACCCAACCAGAAGGGCGACCTCTCGGTCACCGGCTGGTACATCATGGCCCTCGCCAGCGCCAAGATGTCGGGGCTTGAAGTCCCGGACAAGACCATGGAAGGAGCCTCCAAGTTCCTCGACAGTGTCAGTCACGGCAAGAACAAGGGCTCCTACGGCTACACTGGTCCCGGTGGGGGAACCGCTGCCATGAATGCTGCCGGATTCTTCTGCTCCCAGCTGCTGGGGCATTCCTCCAACACCGCCAAGGCCTATGAATCCTCTGCCATCGTGGATCGGCAGGGATTCAAGCTCGATGACATCTACTACGCCTACTATGGCAGCGTGGCCTCCTACCAGCACCAGGGTCCCGCCTGGCGCAAGTGGATGGAAAAGATGCATCCGGCGTTTGTGAAAGCCCAGAATCCTGACGGTTCCTGGAACACCGGGGGCGGCCACGGCGGATCAATGGGGAAGGTTATTGTCACCTCCCTGGTAACCCTCTGCCTCGAGGCCCACTACCGCTACACTCCTCTCTATGGCCTGGGCTGGGAACCTGATCCCGAGGGCCCTACCGGCGACAGCAAGGACCTTGTCAACCTCGCCAAGACTCCCCTCTTCCGCCACGCCAAGTTCCTCGAGGAATTCAGCTCACCCGCCAATGACACCGGCCCGGTCATTACCGACCACGGAGACTTCATCTATTTTTCCTCCGACCGGGGAGGGGGAGAAGGGGGGGCAGATATCTGGCGCTCCCGCTTCGGGTATACCCGGGTAGACGAACGCCGCAAGCCAACCAACCTGGGACCAGAAATCAACGGGAAAGGGGATGAGACCAACCCCGCGGTGCGTAATGCCGGGTTCCACCTCCTCTTCAATTCCGATCGCGCAGACAACAGCAATGCCCTCTACAGCGCCCGCAGCAAGCGCGTGGTCCGCCGCTTCGATCTTACCAAGATGCCCGACCTCAACTGGATCATGGGTAACATCTTCTGGATCCTCACACTTCTCGTATCCCTGGCAGGCTTCGTCTGGCTCACCAAGCGAGCCCTGTCCTCAGGAAAACAGGCAACTTCCACACCCCTTCCCGACGAAGTGCCCCCCAACCCTGCCGCCTAGCCCCACCCAAGGGAAATGGCCATGTCCGAGCCCGAAAAACAGAACTCCGAACAGCCCCCGGCAAGCAAGCAGCCTTCCCCGGCGCGCTGGCTCCTGCCCCTTGCTGTCCTCGCAGTCATGCTCGGGATCGGCTTCCTCCTCCACGGCAAACTGCGCAACGAGATCTGGTCCTACTTCACTGATGACCAGGGAACCCGGGTGGAAGTGCAAGACGGCAAGGAGCGCTATGTCCTCTGGCAAGATCCCCGGCAGAATCTTTTCGAGGAAGACGGCTCCACTGAAGAACCAGACCCGGTCAACCAGGCCTCAGGGCGCCTGGAAGCCACCTTCGCCCCGGATGGCACCAGCATGATCCTGGTGCGGGAGGACGCCGAAACCAGCATGGCCAATCTCTACCAGTCGACCTGGAACGGTCGTCTCTGGACCCGGCCCACCGCTCTACACTCCCTGAACACGGAATCCAACGAGCAGGGTCCGGCCTTCTCCCACGATGGAAAATATCTCTACTTCAGCTCCGATCGCGAAGGAGGCCAGGGAGGAAATGACATCTATGTGGCCCGCTGGGACGGTCAGGAATGGACCGGGGTGGAGGCCCTCGGGACAACCATCAATTCCCCTGCCCGGGAAACTGGCCCGGCTCTCTCTGCCGACGGCCAACACCTTTACTTCTCTTCCAATCGCACCGAGACGGGCAGCGATATCTTCGTATCCCGGCGTATCGAGGGAACGCCGCCAGAAGGCGAAGACCCTGCGAGGGAGGAGCCCCCCGGAACAGCGCCCAAGGTCAATCCTGACCCACCAGGGGATGCGACGCCCAAGGTATCTTTGCCCCCCGTTCCTCTCTTCCGTAATGCCGAGGCTGCAGGACACCTCAACTCCAGTAACGAGGACCTTCAGGCCGCCCTGACCCGGCGGGGCGACCATGTCTTCCTGGCCTCTGATCGCGACCGCAGGGACAACTCCGGTTTTGGGGTTTACTTCAGTCGCGTGATCGACGGAGAGCGCCTTCCTCCCGAACGCGTGGATCTCTATCTCAGGGAAGGAGACATCCATGACCCCGCTGTCCGGATGGAGGGATTCGATCTCCTCTTCAGCACCAACTCCGGGGCCTCCGGCGCGAAAGACGGCTTCAAGCTCTTCCGGTCCACCACCCGCGAGGTGATTGGCTACACCGATCTCGAACGCTGGGAGGCCTTCAAGGAATACCTGAAGAATATCGGCTGGTGGATTCTCCTCGCCCTCCTTGCCCTCGTCGCCCTCCTGTATCTCCTGGAAGCCTGGCAGGACATCACCAGCCTGTTCCACAAGTGCCTGGCTGGTTCCGCTGCGGTCCACCTCATCATTCTCTTCCTTCTCATGCTCTGGCTCATCGCCCGGGAAGTCGGCGGTGACGAACGGCAGTCCCCGGTGGTGACCGTGAGTATCGAGGCCCTCATGGAAGAGGAAGTGGCCCTTGAGAGTGAACCTGAGCAGGTAGAGATCGCGGAAACGAGCAACCTCGTGATGACCGAGAAGTTCGACAGTGACTTCAAGATCCCGGTCTTCAAGCCGCGGGAGAACGCCAAGGTTGTCCCCATTGTGACCAGGACTTCCAGCACCTCCCTGGTTCCCAGCGTGCGCCCCTCGAAGCTCAACGAGTCGGAATCGGAACAGGAACAAACCCAGCCTGTCAAGGAGCTTGCCGTGCTGACCTCCCTCCCCGATACCTTCCTCCCCGAACCGGAGGATCCCACCCTCGAGGAAGAGCAGGTCACCGAGCAGCAACAGGCGGAAAAACCCGCTGATCCCACCGAGGACGAGTTCAAACCCACGGAATCCCTTGACCAGGTCGAACCCAGGCAGGCGGAGGAACGGCAGGTCGCCGATACGGCAGTTGAGAACGAAGCCGAGGCCAAGGACGTGCCACAGAACGATGCAGCGCCCCAGACTGCCGACACCGGGGGTGACACCGTCAACCCTCACCGCGGTCTGGAGGCCATTGGCTCCCCGCCCGAGCTGGACGGGGCCGGAGACGCCATTACCAACCTGCTCAACCTCCCCGGAGAGGACCAGGCCAACGACCCTCTCCTTCCCGGCAAACTGGCCACCCCGACCAATGAAGTCGACAACCAGGCCATCACCAAGCTCATCAAGAAACAGAGTGGCCGACCTTCCCTCGAGACGATTGAGCAACTGGGAGGATCAGATGCCACCGAGCGCGCCATTGGCTCCGCCCTCGAATGGCTCGCCCGTAACCAGGAGGGAGACGGACGCTGGGACATGCGGAAACATGGAGCCAATGGAGACTTCGATACTGCCGGGGCCGGACTGGCTCTCCTCTGTTTTTACGGCTGGGGCGAGACCCATAAAAAGGGGGGCAAATACCGGGCGAACGTCCAACGCGCCCTCGCCTGGCTGATCAAGCAGCAGAAGGAGAATGGAGACCTGCGGGGCAGGGGGCGCATGTATTGCCATGGTATCGCGTCTATCGCTCTCTGCGAGGCCTATGGGGCCACCAAGGACCCCAAGCTCAGGGAACCCGCCGAAAAATCCATCGCCCTGATCCTTGCTTCCCAGAGCCCCAGCAAGGGAGGCTGGCGCTACGATCCCGCGAACAATAACGGCAAGCCCAGTGAAGACTCCGACCTCTCGGTCACCGCCTGGCAATACATGGCCCTCCACAGCGCACGCCTCGCTGGCCTCAGTGTCCCTGACGAAGCCTTCGCCCGGGCCCGGAAGTACATGGACACGGTTTCCTCGGGAAAACATGGCGGTCTTTACGCCTACACGGGAGGCGGTCCCAACCGTGCCATGACTGCCAGCGGCATGTTCTGCCGTCAGCTCGATCTCGTCCCGCCCACCGACCCCCGCATGCCGGAAGGCGCCGAGTATCTGGGGCGCCACATGCTCCAGCAGAATCCCAATTACTACTACATGTATTACGCCACCCTCGCCCTCTACCAGCACCAGGGATCCGTCTGGAAGGAGTGGAACGAGAAGCTGAAGGAGACCCTGCCACTCATCCAGAAGAAGATCGGTCCCGAGCGGGGAAGCTGGGATCCGGGCGGCCAGCACGCGCGGGCAGGTGGACGGGTCGTCTCCACCACCCTCTCAGTCCTCAGCCTCGAGGTCTACTACCGGCTCCTCCCGATGTATGGGTTCCGCGGGGCCGACGTGCCTGCAGCAAAGCAGAAAGGCAACTAGCCGCTGCCTGCGATCCACTCCCGTTCTATCGGCCCCCGGCGATCGTGCGCCTAGTGCGCCTTGACCTTGATATTGCGTACCCAGAACGGCTGTCCGTGATCCTGGATCGCGATCTTCCCCTTCTCCGCCAGCTTCTTGTTGGGACGCTTCTTGGCCACGAGATCCAGTCCATCCTGGACCTTCTTCCCGTTAAGAACCACGGTAAGCTTGTTATCCTTGAGGGTCACCACCATGCGGTTCCATTCGCCCGGCTTCTTTGCGGCATTAACAAGGGGACCCGAGGTGCCAATCACGCCTCCCAGGTCATGGGGACCGAGCTTCTTCTTGCCGAAGCAGTCGAGGATCTGGACCTCAAACCCGTGGGCGGTGGCATCTGACTCGTCGTAGATCCGGAAGTAGAGCCCCGAGTTTCCTCCCTTGGGATGCTTATACTCAAAATCAACCGTGAAATCCTTGTAGTCTTCCTTGAGCCAGAGGTAGGAACCATAGCGGGTCCACCCACGCTCCCCCGGACGCGGATCAAGGAACAGGGATCCATCCTCCTGGATCTTCCAGTTTCCCTCCGTCTTGATGTTGGAGAGGTCCTTCCCGTCATAGACGGTCTTGAACTCGTGGTGGTCGGCCAGGACACAGGTCCCGGGGATCAGGGCGGCGGCAAGGGCGAGAAGAACTGGTTTCATGATCCTTCGAGCTAGCAACAAATCAGTGAGCCCCGAAAGCAGAAACTGCCACCCGATCCGATGACAGGGAGCGAAATCCGCTCTCTTCCTCTACCTTATTCTGTTACTCACGGGGGTCTTATGGTCCGGCTCGCCTCCATTCTGCTCACCCTTTCCCTCTCTCTGGCCGGACAGGGAAAGCCCGCTCCGCAAGCCCTCGAACCGATTCCCTGGCATCCCCTCGCGGCCGGCCTGCCCCCGGCCACCATCTCCGGACCCCCCACCAGCCTGACGTTCGATAACCAGACCACCCGGACCCTCAAGGTCTTCTGGGTGAAGTACAACGGAACCCTCAAGGCCTACGGGGAACTGCACGCGGGAACCAACAGGGAACAGAAAACCACTGCCAATTCCTGCTGGATGGTAGCGGAACCCAGCGGCAAGCCCCTCGGATATTTCCAGGCTACCGCTTACCCGGGCAGAGCCATCATCCCGGCCAGTCTCCCTGTTCCTGTCCTGAGGTCCCGGAAATACACCCCGGGAACCCGGCAGGAAGCCATCCTCTGGCAGAAGAAACTGCGTGGTTCCCTCGCTCGCTTGATGAAAATGGAGGACCTC
>JAQWTV010000094.1 GCA_029242545.1 Roseibacillus sp. | reverse complement strand
GATCGGTTTCTCGATGGAGAGCTCCAGAAGGCTATGGAGGAGCCCGAGAAAGCAAGTGCCCAGGAATTGTCGCGCATTCTAGGCCTGATCCGAGACCAGAACCCCAAGGATAATGGGTTTGAGCCAGCTGGGCCGGAGTGGGGGCCGATTGGGCAGGGCCGTAATTATGAGGTGCGGGATGTAAGATGGAAGAGCGCTGGAGGAGTTCAGGCTGAGGGGCTTCTTTTTGAGCCGAAGAATGGGCGGCCTCTGGTTGATGTTATCGCCCTTCCCGATGCGGACCAGGATCCCGAGGAGCTAGGGGCGATTGAGCCGTACCGTAACACCCATCAAACGCACCCTTTTGCCGCTGAGATGGCGCTGGCCGGATGCAGAGTACTGGTTCCAGCTCTCGTGAGGAGAAGCGAGTATCAGGGAATGCCGATGAGGGAATGGCTACATCGGGTGTCCTGGGAACTTGGACGAACACTTGCAGGCTACGAGGTTCACAAGGTTCTTGCCGCGGTTGATTGCTTCAAGGGCCGCTCTCCCGGTCGGACCGGGGAGAGCACCAGCGGAAAGGTGATTGTAGCAGGATGGGGCGAAGGAGGTAGGTTAGCTTTATACGCATCTGCCTTGGATCTACGGATTGATGGCGCTCTGGTGAGCGGATATTTCGGGCCTCGTGTCCGGGTCTGGGATGAGCCTGCAGACCGCACTGTCTTTGGTCTATTGCGAGCGCACTCCGATGCCGCCATTGCAGGGTTGATCCATCCAAGGAGCCTTATCATAGAGACTGGCCATTTTCCCAGATACGGGTTCCGGCTTAATGAAAATGGTGAGCCGCAGCGTCTACGCCAGGGTTCAGCTAAACGAGGAAAGCCGGGCAAGCTGCTGGAGCATTCCTATGAGGACGTGCGGGCGGAAGTCGGCCGTATGCAAAAAGGAGTGGCAGAAGTTTATCAGGTGGAACGCGCTGGGATTCGGAAGAACTGGATGCGCCTCCTTAAAAAAACGGGTGTAGAGGTGCAAGCGGTTGATGGAGAGGGGACTCAATCTGGCTGGGTGGCTAATCTCCCTTCACGGGACACCACACAGATCATGAGCCGGCAGGAGCGGATAGTTCGCTCTATTGAAAGGCATAACCAAGGCGCCCTCGTCGACTCTGAGGGCGTAAGGGAGGGCTTTTTCAAGGAAGTTCAGCGTGGGAATCTTGCTGAATACAAGGAGAGCATTTCCGGCCTCCGGGACTATTTCTCAAAACAGGTAATAGGCGAATTTGCAACCTTGCAGGAACTGGTTCCACCCAATGCGCGCACCCGAGCGCATGAGGAGGGAACAAAGACGATCAGCTATGAGGTTTTGCTCGAAGTAAAGGGAGAGGTTAAGGCTTATGGGATCCTCACCCTGCCGAAGGATATGAGGAGGGACGGTTCGGAAAAGCGGCCGGTAGTGGTTTGTCAGCATGGACTGGAAGGACGGCCTCAGTCCACCACCGGCAAGCAGGATCACCACTACTATAAGGCCTTTGCCACCAGGCTGGCTGAACGTGGCTTTGTGACATTTTCTCCCCAGAACCTCTACCTAGGTTGGGACCTCTTTCGCATTCTTCAGTTCAAGGCCAATGCGGTTGGATGCACACTATTTTCGGTAATGGTTCCGCAGCATCGTCAGATTACGAACTGGCTGTCCTCTTTGCCGTTTGTTGATGGGGAGCGAATTGGATTCTATGGACTAAGCTATGGCGGAAAGTCTGCGATGCGTATTCCGCCTCTTGTGGATCAATACTGCCTGTCGATCTGCTCTGCCGATTTTAATGAGTGGGTCTGGAAAAACGCAGCAACAGACCAATTGTCAGCACGGTATACTTATGCAAACAAGGGTGAGTACGAGATCTTCGAATTCGATCTTGGAGGGACCTTCAACTACTTCGAAATGGCAGCATTGATTTGCCCTCGCCCCTTTATGGTCGAACGAGGTCATTTTGATGGAGTCGCTCCGGACAAGACCGTTGCTTACGAATTCGCGAAGGTTCGATCTCTTTATGCTGCTCAGCTGGGGATTGGTAGCCGGGCTGAAATCGAGTGGTTTGTCGGGCCCCATACAATTAACGGAGACAAGACTTACGCGTTTCTGCATCGGCATCTGCAGTGGCCTGTGCCACCCGCCGAATAGACGTATTAAAGGCGGGGACATGATTTGGTCAGTGGGGCTTTGTTTTCCTCGGAGCAAAAACTTGAGAGGGAGGGAGATATTCGAGGATTCCCACTCTTGATCTGCGGGGCCTTCGGGGGGCGAATGATGCCGTTTTAGAAGGCTTAAGACGCTATTCTGTATTCATTCATTTTAGGCGTGCGAGCGACTCTTTAGCGCGATAGAACTAGGGTATGGAATTTGATGTGGGCGGGGGAAAAAAGATCCAATTGGACTTCCCGGAATTCAAACCCCAGATGGTGCTTATCGGCTTTGCGGTGGTGGGCCTACTGGTGGGCGCGTTGACGTCCATCTATACCGTGCAGGCTGATGAGGAGGGTGTGGTGCTGCGCTTCGGAAAGTACCAATCCACCCAGTCACCTGGCCTTCATTTCAAGTTGCCGTTCTTCATTGATAAGGTTGAAAAAGTCGAGGTCTTGCGCCAGATGAAGCAGGAATTTGGATTTGGGACCGGGGGTAACACCAATCGCTTCCAGTATGCGGGGGATTCGGAGCAGGAGCAGGAAAAGGAAATGGTGACGGGCGACTTGAACGCCGCCCGGGTGGAGTGGGTGATTCAGTATCGAATCACGGAGCCGAAGGATTATCTGTTTGAGGTACGCAATGCAGATACGACCCTTCGCAATGCTTCCGAATCTGTCATGCGGGAAGTTGTAGGAGACCGAACAGTAGATGAGGTCATCACGATCGGCCGGCAGGACATCGAAAGGGAGAGTCTTGAGAAGTTGAAGGTGCTCGTGAAAAAATATAAGCTCGGGATTTCGATCAACCAGATTCAATTGAAGAACGTTAAGCCTCCGCGTGAGGTTGAGGAATCCTTCAATGAGGTTAACAGGGCTGAGCAGGAAAAGTCGACCGCGGTCAACGTGGCCAATGGAGAGTATAACCAGAAAGTTCCGAAGGCAGCGGGTGTGGCCCAGCAGGATATCAGTCGGGCGGAAGGGTATGCCACCAAGAGAGTCAATGAGGCAGAGGGTGATGCGGCCCGGTTTGAGGCGCTCCTCAAGGCCTACCAGCAGGCTCCAGAGGTGACCCGTAGGCGTATGTATCTTGAGACCATGCAAAAAGTGATGCCACTGCTTGAGAGAAAAATCATTATGGATGAGGAAGGGACTCAGGTTCTTCCTCTGATGCAATTGAACCAGGGAGGAATTCAGCGATGAATCAAAAGTATGTTGCCGGGTGTCTCACCCTGATTGTGGTCGGGATTGGATTAATTGTTCTCAGCGGTGCGGCCTATACGGTGAACATGCGGGAACAGGTGGTTATCACCCAGTTTGGTGAGCCGAAGGGGGATCCGGTTACTGAAGCCGGATTAAAATTTAAGATGCCGTTTATTCAGAAGGTAAACTCATTCGATAAGAGAATTCTGGAGTGGGACGGCCTTGTGGAGCAGATGCCCACCAAGGAGAAGACCCTGATCATGGTCGATACCTATGCGCGCTGGCAAATATCCGACCCGCTCAAATATTTTCAGGTGCTGAGAGACGAGCGAAGTGCGCAGTCTCGCCTGGACGACATCCTCGGTTCAGAGACGAGGAATACAATAGCGAAGCATGAGCTGATTGAAGTCATCCGAACTACGCAGGGGCGTGTGCCAGAACAGTCAGAGGTCGTGGTAGAGGCTGATACTACCGGGGTGGTAGGAGTGCTTCCTCCGATTTCGCGAGGTCGGAGTGCACTGGAGAGCGATATCTATGAGACCAGCAAGGTCAAACTCGAGGAGTATGGGATCAAGCTCCTGGATGTTCGCTTCAAGAGGGTGAACTACAACCAGACGGTGGAGCGGCAAATTTATCAGCGGATGATTTCTGAGCGGAAGCAGATCGCAGATCGCTTTCGCTCAGAAGGCGCGGGTGAGGCAGCGAAGATCCTCGGAAAGATGGAAAAGGAGCTCAATACGATTGAGTCTGAGGCCTACAAGCAAGTCCAGACCATCATGGGAGATGCGGATGCGGAGGCCACTGAGATTTATGCGACAGCATACAATCAGAGTCCAGAGGCCGCAGAGTTTTATGAATTTTCGAAGACCATGGAGCTCTATCCGGAGATGATTGGTGGCAAAAGTACTGTGGTCCTCTCAACGGATAGCGATCTCTTCAAGTATTTGAAGGAAATGCAAATTCAGGACGAGAAGGGGGAAGAGTAGCCGGTGGGGATTCCCGGGATCCGGGTTCAGTCCGAAAGAGCCTGAAGGTGAGCTGAGACTGACCGGGCGAGGGCATCGAGATTGTAGCCTCCTTCGAGGGTGGAGATGATCTTTCCCTCGCAGTGCTCCTTCGCAGCTCCAACGACGAGCTCTGTGACCCACTCGAAGTCATCCTCCCGGAGGTGAATGTCACCTAGAGGGTCGTCGGTATGAGCATCAAACCCCGCAGAGATAAAGATCAGTTGAGGTTTAAACTTTTCGAGAGCTGGTAACCAGTCCCGCTCAATGGTCGCTCGGAATTCACTTCCTTTTGTTCCAGCTCTCAGGGGGGTATTCACGATATTCGCTCGCTCGATATCGTAGTAACGGTTCGGGTAGTGAGGATGCTGAAAGCTGGAGGCCACCAGAACAGCTGGATTGTCCTTGAAGATATCGACCGTCCCATTCCCATGGTGTACGTCAAAATCCAGAATTGCTACCCTGTCGATGGAGTTGTGTGCCAGTGCAGCGGCGGCGCCAATCGCGATGTTATTGTAAAAGCAGAACCCCATTCCGGTATCGTGCTCTGCATGATGTCCGGGTGGTCTCGCGCAGGAGAAAATTCGTTTGGATTTACCAGAGAGAATAAGGTCAACCGCCTGCTCCATCGCTCCGGCAGCCAGTCTTGCGGCGGGGAGAGAGCCAGGGCACAGATGCGTGTCAGGATCGATCATGACGAGCCCGGATGCGGGAGCGCTGGTAGAGATTTTTTCCAGATAAAGGGGTTCGTGGACTCGTTGCAGTGCTTCGGCTGTTACGGGCCGGGATTCAAGGTGCTTAAAGTCTGACCATAGGCCAATTTCTTTGAGATGAGCGAGAATCGACTGTGTGCGTTCGGGTCGTTCGGGGTGCCCATCGTGCATTCTGTGCTCATCGTAGGCGGAGTGGCTTAGAAAAGAGAGCATGTGCAAGGGTGGGCCAGCAGGTGAAAATAGTCCACGATTGATTCAGCGTCCTTCCGCTCAGATCGTCTTGTGCATCACCCAGGTAATGAGACGAGTAGCAGGCAGCCAGTTGCAACATGCCTCGATCCACCAGGCCCAGAAACGGTAGCGCTGGTAGATTTCAATTGCCCGTTCTTCACTTCCGCGGGTACGCTTCCAGATTCTGAAATCAGGACCCTGCGCCTCTATATAATACCGTTGTTGACCCTCGACATAATAGCGTTCGAGGTAGACGAGGCATTTCCCGACCTGTTTGCGCCGCAGGAATGTGTTTGGTCGCTTGGTGGGATGGGGCACATGGCGATTTTATAAGAGGATGCGCGATCGCAAAGTTGAAATCGTTGACAGTTTGGAAAGGGAACAGTTCCCTTGTCATATGCAGCAGAGAGCACTGGGCAATACCCAGCTTCAACTGACGACCATCGGGATTGGAACCTGGGCGATCGGAGGAGGGGATTGGGCCTTCGGTTGGGGTGATCAGGATGAGAAAGAGGCGGTTGCTGGTATTCAGAAAGGCGTTGACCTCGGAGTGAACTGGATCGACACCGCAGCGATTTATGGAGACGGAGCCAGCGAGGTGCTGGTGAGGAAAGCCCTGCAGGATATACCGCGGTCAGAGAGACCGCTGGTGGCGACTAAGTGTGGCCGTGTCATGCAGGAGGATGGCACGGTAATGGGTAGTCTGAAGAAAGAGAGCGTTATCCGAGAGTGTGAGGCCAGTCTGCAGCGTTTGGGAGTGGAGTGCATAGATCTCTACCAGATCCACTGGCCAGACCCAGATGAGGATATAGAGGAGGCTTGGCATGCGATGGTGCAAATGAAGGAGGAGGGAAAGATCCGGGAGATTGGTGTGTCGAATCACAGTGTGCAGCAGTTGGAGCGGCTTCAGAGCATCCATCCCGTTGCCTCCTTGCAGCCACCATACAGTATGTTGAACCGTGAGCTGGAGGAGGATCGTCTTCCCTATTGCGGTGAAAATGGCGTAGGTGTTGTGTGTTATAGCCCGATGATGAAGGGATTGCTGACTGGGGCATTCACTCGGGAACGGGCGGAGGCCCTCTCAGACAAAGACCATAGAAGCCGGGATCCCAAATTTACAGCCCCTCAATTGGAGCTTAATCTGGAGGTAGTGGAGGCTATCCGACCAATTGCGGAGGAAGCAGGGCGCCCCATGGCGCAGTTGCCTCTGGCCTGGGTTCTCCGCCGTTCGGAGGTAACCTCTGCTATCGTAGGAGTGCGAAAGCCATCCCAGATCGAGCAGACAGTAGGTGGAGGGGACTGGATTCTTACACCGGAGGAACTCGATGTTATCGAAGGGGCCCTTGAGGTCCGGGCGGAGAGATTGGCCCAGCTTGGAGAGGCGAGCCAGGGGTGGGTATAAATGAGGGAGATAGGACTATCGGGATTGCACTCGATCGACCAAGAGAGGTAGGCGTGGAATAGGCGACGTGCCACTGATTTTTCTCTATCCTGTTGGCTGATTTGAAGGAGACCTGTCCTACAGGAGGTTCCCGGATCTTTATCATGCAAATATTAATGGCAGGGGTTCCGGTTAAAACTTATGATGTCCCGGCACCCTCGAATTTTACCTAACTACTTGAGTGACGAAGAAACAGACGCATCTGAACCGACGCCAAGTCCTCCAGGGAACGGGTATCGCCCTGTCACTCCCGTTCTTCGAAAGCTTTGCGACTGCCACCGCAACGGGTGAGAAGCCGCCGCGCCGCCTGGTCTGCGTTGGTAATCATCTGGGGTTTTATCCGGGCAATTTTTTCCCGAAGGAGTCGGGAAAAGATTATCTGCCAAGCTCGACGTTGAAGCCACTTGAGAGGCATCGCGACGATCTGACCATATTTTCGCATCTGGATCACGCGCTCAATGGAGGGCACAACGCCGTTCAGGGATTTTTGACCAGTATAAAGAAGGAGGAGGCAGCAGGATTTCCTGATAAAAATATCTCGCTCGATCAGGCTGCTGCAGAGTGTGCTGGTAGCTCTACGCGGTTTCCTTCGATCAATACCGGGATCCAGGGGGGCACAGATATGTGCTGGACACGATCGGGTGTTCATTTGCCACCGATCAACAATCCGGCTACTCTATTTCGAGGCCTCTTCGTGAATTCATCTCAGCAGGCGCGGCAAGCGGAACGCACACGCCTCAAGCATCGAGGCAGCGTCCTGGATGCTCTGCGTGATTCAGCGAGCGCTTTGAATCGGTCCCTTAATGCGGTCGATCGGGACAAGTTGGACCAGTACCTGACATCGGTCCGTGATGTTGAGCGGCGGTTGCAGATGTCCAAAGTGTGGATTGATCGGCCGAAGCCGAAATCGCCGATCGACGAAGTCGTGGACGAGGAGCGTCAGCATGTGGACGAGGTTGCTTTGTTTTATGACCTAATGGCGCTAGCTCTGCAGACCGATTCCACTCGTGTCACAACCTTGGAAACCGGCTTGGGATTTCGCACCGCAGAGCTGGATTTAGGAAGCTATCACGGTCTATCTCACCACGGTAAGTCCTCAGACCGGATCGGGCAGTTACAGGTGGTAGAGGCCTTTCTTGCCAGTAAGCTCAGTGATTTTATTTCCAGGCTTAAGGAGGCACAGATTCTCGATAACACCCTTATCGTATTCGGCAGCGGCATGAGCGACGGATCGATCCACAGTAACCGCAATCTTCCCGTAATGCTGGCGGGGGGCGGCCTCAAGCATCAGGGCCATGTTATCTGCCCGGCAGAGCAGCACAAGCGGGTGCCGCTTTCGAATCTATGGCTATCGGTTCTGCGCTGGTTTGGATCTGAGGCAGATCGGTTTGGCCGGAGCACGGGAACGTTCTCCCCGATGGAAATTGGATAGGGTAAATCATGAAATGCATCATCTATGTCCTGATGATGATCGGGGTCAACCTGGCTGCTGCCGCAGATCAGGAGACGTCTGTGTTTTTGAAGAAATACTGTATCCAGTGCCATGGGAGCGATACGCAGAAGGCCGATCGCCGCTTCGATACCCTTCCGGCCACGATGGGGTCATTGGATGATGTAGGACGTTATCAGGAAATCGTCGATCAGCTGAATCTTCAAAACATGCCTCCAGAGGGCGAGTCCCAGCCTTCGGAAGAGGAGCGTGCAACGATGATCGCGCGCCTGACCCAGCAAATTGTCAGTGCTTACGGAAGATTGAAGGCTTCCGGTGGGCACAGTGCGCTTCGACGGCTCAATTCGTGGGAGTACCGCCAGACCATCGGCGATCTGCTGGAGCTTAATACCGTTGCATGGAATCCTGCAGAAGATTTTCCGGCTGAGGTTAAAATCGAAGGATTTGATAATAATGGATCCGGGCTCGTCACCTCCGGTAGGCTGATGGATCAATATTTTCTATCCGCTGAAGAGGCTATTCGTCGGGCGACTCAGTTTGGAGATCGCCCGCCATCAAAGAATTACACCCAGCAGTCTCCGTTTTACTTTGGCGGTAAAGGCGGCAAGGGGCTGCCGAAACTCTTCCAGCCTGACCGTTTCCGGTTTATTCCAGACACTCCCTATACCGATCTCTATGGCCGTCATTATCGCGGCGGACATATTGGATTCCTGCCGCTGTTTCGCTAGGCGGGCGTCCCCCAAAGCGGGTTTTACACGATTCGCGTTCGGGCGGCAGCCGTCGGCCGGAGCCACAAGTATGGTAAAGCGCTGGGTGATTTTCGAAACGGGGATCCGCTGGTTATGGAAATCGCTGCGGTTGATCGGCGGGGCAGCGTCACCAGCACCGGAAACGTCTCCAGGATGACACCGCTGGCGCGTGTTGAATTGACGGAGGAAGACCCGCAATGGTTTCAGTGGGACGCCTACATCGAAGCTGGATACGAAGTCGAAGTTCGTTTTCGTAATGGCCCCTTGTCGGCAAAACGGATGGTCCGGCTTCTGACAACCAAGGCCGCTCACCACCCGGAATTTAAAGAGTTCGTTGGTATGAAGCCTGGTACGGCGAAGGCAAATGGGGTGCTTAAAGCGTATCAGGGGCCGCGTCTCCGAATTTGGGAAATCGGGGTCGAAGGGCCGCACCTGAAAACCTGGCCAACCGCTGGTCATCGCGCCTTGTATGGCAATTTGACGCCTGACGAGCTGAATGCCACCACGATTTCTCAGCGGCTTGCCTCATTTGCCGAAAAGGCATTTCGACGTTCGCCGCTAGAGGGCGAGTTGAAGCCTATCCAGCGACTCATCGCCGGGAAACTCAACGAAGGGATGGAGCCCTTGCAAGCCCTTCAGCTTGGCTGCCAGGCGATTCTATGTTCGCCTGGGTTCCTGTATTTGAATCTCGGCGAGGGTGCATTGGACGAAGTTGCATTGGCTTCGCGCTTGTCGTATTTCCTCTGGTCCTCTGCCCCTGATGCAGCGCTGCTCAGGATCGCAAAGGCAGGCAAGTTGAAGGCGGACATACCGGCGCAAGTATCTCGTATGCTCGCGGATCCAAGGTCGGATAGATTCGTTGCGCATTTCGTGCGTCGATGGCTGGATCTCGACAACATCGGTGAGATGCCTCCGTCCGCCGATTTTCTCTCGTATTACCGCGACAATCTTCAATCAGCTATGCGAGAGGAGACCGAAACGTTCTTCCAGCACCTCCTGAAAAATAACCTCCCAGTAGGCGAATTCCTGAATGCAGATTACTCGTTTCTTAACCGTGAGCTCGCTTTGCACTACGGGATTGAAGGCGTGCAGGGTAATGCTCTGCAGCGGATTTCATTGAAAGGAAGTCAGCGCGGCGGCCTGATCGGTCAGGGCGCGTTTTTGACCGCTTCGGCCAATGGCGTGGATACTTCTCCCGTCGTTCGAGGGATTTACGTGCTGGAGAAAATCCTCGGCTATACACCGCCGCCCCCGCCGCCGGATGTTCCCGTCATCGAGCCGGACATTCGGGGAGCGGTTACTGTTCGTGAGCAGCTTGAAAAACATCGGGAAATAACCACCTGCGCGGAGTGCCATCGCAAGATTGATCCGCTTGGCTTCGCGTTGGAAAACTTTGATGCCATCGGAGGATGGCGGGATTCCTACGAAGGGAGGAAACCGATCGACTCAGCGGGTAAGCTTCCGGGCGGAGGCTTGTTTCGGACGGCATCTGAGTTCCGCAAACTGTTGTTGGCCCGTCAGGATCAGTTCAGTCGATGCCTGACTGAGAAGCTGATGACATACGCCTTGGGCCGCGAGCTCGAGGTTGGCGACCGTCCCAGCATCGACGCAATTCTCGCGGATCTCGAAAGTGCGAACGGCGGTTTACGTGATCTCGTGCGCCTGATCGTAATGAGTGATCCCTTCCTTTCCAATTAATGGGTGAGGGGCGGTATTAAAGAGGCACGTCAAAGTATTGAAGCGCCCATTCCCGCATGAACCGAACCTGTTTCGGGGTGATCCGGTAGATGATCAGTTCCGGGTTGGTGCTACTCCCCAGATACTGTCGAAGGAGGGGGTTTTCCCTCCAGATTTCATCGATGAGCGGCTGCTCGCTTTCGTCAAGGGGGTGGGCCGTCCCAGTGATGCGAATCTGGTCGTGACTGGGAGAAAGGTAGCAGAGTTCCACCTTGGGGTTGGCAGCGATCTGCGCGGTCTTGTGATACGCCTGGAGGTTGGCCACATAGATCGTAAATCCGTCCACTCGCACTGGCGAGACAGGTCGGAGGCGAGCTTGTTCACCATCGATGGTGGCCAGCATTGGGAATTTGGCTTCCTTAATGACCTTGCGAGCCAGACTAGGGAGTTCCTCGGGATCGAATGGGTCTGGGCGAGGCTTTGGCATCAGGTTCGGGAGATTCTACCGTCGGGATATCTGCAACCGCGAGCGCAATCCGTGACTTCCGCGCGGAAACGTTCTAAGCTGTGGAAGGTCTCCCCAGTGTCTCGTGCGCCTCGTCTGGCTTTTCCTCATTCTTGTTGTTCTGGTCCTGCTGCCGTTTGCAGTCTGGGGAGATCTGTTTTCCGGGTATTTCGATCTGCAGAATACCAGCGCAGTGCTTATCAAGCCCGGCAGGGCATGGGCCTGGGTGGTGGGCGTGGCTCTTCTACTCCTTGATCTGGTCCTTCCGATTCCCGGAACGATCGTGATGTCTGCACTGGGTTTTATTTATGGGCCCTTCGCAGGAGGAATAGTTGCAGGTGCTGGTTCCCTGCTGTCCGGCCTGCTGGCATACGGATTCTGTCGGAAGTTTGGCAGGCCAGCAGCGCGTTGGATTGCAGGGGAAAAGGGTCTCGCCAGAGGAGAGTTGCTCTTCAGCGGTGCTGCAGGTGGTTGGATGGTTGCTCTCTCACGCTGGCTGCCGGTGTTTCCCGAAGTCATCTCCTGTGTTGCTGGGTTGACTCTGATGCCTTTCCGCCGGTTCTGCTTGGCCCTAGCCTGTGGAAGCCTGCCCCTCGGGTTCGCCTTTGCTGCAATCGGGCACTGGGGGCATGAGCACCCCATGATCGCTCTTGTCTTGAGTGCAGGATTGCCGCCAGTGCTCTGGATCATCCTCGGCCCTATCGTCGCGAGAGGCAGGGAGAGTTCGGAGGGGGAATCTCCCGAGATAAATTCGTAATCAGGTGTTGAAAGCGTGTTGGCAGCCGTTACGAAGAGAGGATGAACAAACTGCGGGGCGCTCTACTTCTCATGGCCGGAATCACTCTCCTTCCTCTGCCGTCCAACGGGGACAACAAGAACAAGAAGCGGATTGTTCCACCAACCCGGAAGGGGGCTGCGTCGGAGTTGCCAACCATTCGGAAAGTGCGAGAGGACACGGTTACAGTTGGAAAGAAGACATATAAGGTAACGAGTTTTACCAGTATTCTTGTTAACGGAAAGAAGGCGAAGGTAACGGATCTGAAGGCCGGGATGCAGGCTTCGGTAACGGGTGGTGTTCTCCGTTACGGAAAAGGCGCGTCAGATACCATCTACAAGGCCAGTCGAATTATGGCCAAGATGGATAACAAGCTGGAGGCCAAGCGCAGGGAGTTTAATAAAAAACAAGCCGAACGAGCCCGGGAAATGAACCGGCGTCAGAATCAGGGTCGCACTCGTCGCTAGTCAGGACGAGCTTTTGTGCGGGGAGACTATCGGGGTGAAGGCGTAGATTTTCAGGGGCTATATTCGACCTTCAACCGAAGAAACCGGGGAGATTGATTCCTCTGTTCGTCCGAAAATTGCACCCGCACTCTTCCGTTGAAGGGGGGATCCAGGCTCACGGAGCCTGTTCCCGAGAAGGAAGTGCTGTCTGATTTTGAAAGCAGGGTGACCCATTCCTCAAGATCATCTGATCCTTCGATCGCGTAGACGATATCATCTGAACCGTATCCATCTACCGCGGTAGAATTTGCAGGCAGATCAAAAGATATGACATTCTGCCCGGCATCTCCGATCGTAATACGGGGGAGGGAAGAAGGACCATTGAAGCCAAGGTCGAGAAAGGGGTCCAGACCTAGGCTGAATTCCATGAGGGCGGTCAGGCCATCGCCGTCACCATCCTCGAGAGCAGTCAGTCCATGAAAGGTGAGCCACTCCGGGAAGGTAGTCGGAATGAGAATGCCGCTTGCGTCAGGGGTTCCGTTGATTTCCGCGCTTTGACTCCAGCTGAGTTGGGAGTCAAAATCTCGGGAGAGAGCAAGAGGTTCCTGCAATTCCAGAGAAAACCCTGACCCCGCACTGGCAGGCCACCAGTCGGGATCGTATCCGAAGCGCAGGATTGCAGCATCGAAGGGCACGGGCAGGGAGAGTGTGATCGTTTCCCCGCTGTTATCAAGGTTCCCCTCAAATGCGCCTGCAACATTAAGTGATCTTCCGTAGCGGGATTCAAAGGCGGCGAGGTCTCCGACGATAAGAATCTCTTCTCCGGGTTGAAGTATGATGGAGGGAAAGGTGAACGAGATGCCGTTGGTGAAGCTGACGCCGAGTAGGTTCAGTTGAACTGGTCCCGTATTTCTGAGTTCGAGGAATTCGTAAGGCTTTCCACCCAGTGGCTCATACATGATCTCGGAAATGCGAAGGTAGCGCAGAAGTGCGAGTGCATTCAGGAATTCAGGATTGCTGGATTCTTCCTCTGTGTCATTGGAGAGGCCGGCTGTCGGTAAACTGAAGTAGGAGAGGCCGGCAGGAGAAGGAGCCCAGCGTCCTTGCGATATATCGGAACTCTGTGGACCGAAGATGACCTGGTCGATGGGGTTTCCTCTTGAATCGAAAAGAAGGATGCGGTCGCCATCTGCGTCGAGAGCAAATGGCACATGGTTCGAACCGACGGCGGTTTCCCGGTCAGCGATCAGCTTGAGGTGTCCGCCACCGGAAATGAAGCTCAGAGGAGGAAAGGAGTGGTTCTGAGGGTTGTCAGGATGGTCGCTCACTCCGAGACCCTCCAATACGACAGGAAGGGGGTCGGGGTTATAGATTTCGATCCAGTCATCACGAAAGAGAACCTCTCCTTCTGCCATCCATTCATTGATGAGAAGTGTTGCGGGGTCTCCGGTGCGCTGCCTGAGATTTGCCTCGCCAGGAGTTGGTATATTCAGGTGCCATTGGTCCTGTGTGTCACGACCGATGGATAATCCTGAAACCTGTGGGCCGAATTCGATGGAATCAAGAAGGGCTGCTCCCCGAGTTGGAGAGTCAAACAGGTAGAGGCCCTCACCGGTTGCGTTGAGAGAGAATCCGAGGTGAGTCCCGGAGGTGCCGTTCGCATCGTCTGCAAACAGGACGAGAAATTCTCCCGGCGCGAGGGTTGCCCCGGTTGGGAACGTGAATTCTCCGGGGGTATCGGGACTGTCAGAAAGGCTCAGGCCGGACAGATCTATTGTGGAAGCCCCCTGATTGTGAAGTTCGACAATATCCGGATAGGTGCCTTCGTGAGCGATCACACCTCCGTTTTCAGAGAGCACTTCATTGATCACGAGTCGGGAGAAAGTGGAGTCAACGGTCCAGCTGCGGGACTCGGTAAGATCAGGGAGCCACACTGAAGCGAAAGTTCTACCTTGAACATGGACAGTGTAAGTGCCGTCAGGAAGGTCGCTAAGAAGAATTTGTGCTGTTCTTGTGGTTGGGGTCCCTGGGGCCAGACCGCCAGCATCTCCGATATCGAATGCCTCACTCCATGGATCGTTATTGACGCGGTAGCGGTAGCCGAAGATGCCAGGACCTCCGATTGTGAGTTCTGCGGTTCGGGAGGTGGTAAAGACGGGAGGCTCTCCAGAAATTTGCATCTGATCCGGAACGAGAGCTCCAAGATCTCCGCCAAGAGGTCCTGCCCCGAGAGCCGGTGATCCCGGTCGCAGAGTGAAGTCCCCTTCCTCTGGATTGGTAAATCGTGCTGTCGAAGAGAGGTTGTCAGGGCCCAGATCAAAGATTGATTCGCCCGGGTGTTCCTCGCCAAGGCTGGTGTCCACAATCATTGGATCCACAAGGTTGTGGGTAAACTCCAGAGGGGTCCGAAAGGTGGAGTCTTCGGTCCGCATATCGGCATTACCAAAGACGCGGGGAACGTCGATGAAGATATTGGATCCTGCGTATGCGCCGGCTGCTGGTGTAGGAGAGCTGTCCCCCGGCACGAAGAGATTTATGGCGGAGCCAATGTTGGTATTGTCGAAGGTGTCAACAAAGTCCGGATGCACCTTATAGACGGTGTTGTTTTCAAAGATGGTATCGGAATCATTTTTCAGGCTGATGGCGTGGTCGATATCCCAGAAGATATTTCTGGCGACCATTGTGGTGGTGTCCGGCCGGTCTCCAGTAGAAATGGCATTAGCGTATCCCCGGTCAGAGGTTTCATCATCCTTGAAAACCCTCGTGAAGGTATTTCCTGCTACATAGATATCGCCCCCCAAGTCCAGCTCTTCGCAACGTGATCCGGCAAAGTAGTTTCCGAGGATCTGGACGATCGGTTCCGGCAGATTGCCGCTGACTACGTCGACGACGTCGTTGTGCCCCTTGTTGGTTCCAAAGCGATTATTCCGGATGATATATCTTCCACTCTTGGGAATGTCCCCTTCGCCCTTAATGTGCTCGCTGATGTTATCCAGGCCAAGTTCAGCGGCCTGCTCATCAGGTCCAAACATGTCCGGGAAGGTGCTGTTTTCGATGATCACGGAGGCGTCCTCGGTGTAGATCATGCGGATATGGGTTCCGCTGAAGCGAACATCATCAATTACGCACTGGGAACGAATGATTCCGATCGAACCCTCTCGATGTTGTGCATTTCGAATATCGACATGCGCGATGCGGTTGGTCGGGTCCATTGAGTCAACAATCTTGAGGCCGTCCCATTTGGGAGGGCCTGGAGGAAGCCCGTCACTGGCGGGGTCAGCGACGAAAGGAGCACCTGGAACGCTGGTGAGTTGCACTCTGGAAAAGGGGGTGCCCTCAATCTGAACGGAACCGCTGACCGTAAGACGGGATCCGGGTGTGAAGTAGACGTTGGTGCCGGCTTCAATGATCAGATTTCCACCAGGAGGGACTACGGCATCGGAGGTGATTCGGTATGGCCCGTTTGCTGCGATCCATCGGATTTCTGAGCCGGCGCCATCAAAAACCTGATCGTAGGAATAGCAGCCGATATCCTGAGCTGTGCCGTCAGGATCGAGAGGCAGGTCAGGGATTGCCGCATTCCTTGCTGGAGATGTAGACTCTAGGTAATAATTGCGGTTGTCCGGATCCACGAAGAGCGGATCCACGTTGAGGCTGCTCTGATTCTGCTCCTGAGAATTAGGCCACGGCAGACCGATGATAGTATGCTGCAACGCAACATCCGTAGGATCATAATCAGTGCGGATGTCTTCAGAGTTATTCCAGATAATAGAGTTCGAAATCTCGTAGAAGCTCGGAGCGTCGTCTCCATTCTTATTTTCTGCCTGCACTCCGATCGAGCTGTTGTCTGTAATGGTACAGAAGTCGAGAAGAGCTCTTGCGTCGTCCTTTGCGGAGAACCCAATCGCGCAGTTGGCAAAAAGGGACCTATGGACGGTGGCAGTTCCGCCAAGCATGCTCATTCCCTTGTCTCCCATTCCCCGAACAAGACAGTCTTCAATGACCACATCGGCGTCGAGGGTGTCAATGCCATCATCCTCGCAGTTGGCGACAAGTATCCGGCGAAGTATGATTGATTGTCCATTTCCGGCTCCGTGAAGATACACGGCATCGTTGTCGTCGACCTCGCCATCCTCCCGGTAGCGGCCAAGCATATCCGTGATCCAGCAGTCTTCCATCAGCACGCCCGTGTCAAAGGTTTCGACTCCCATGACCGAACGAGCCCAGTGGCACTTTTTGAAGGTCATTAAGGAATCCACTCCTCTCTCCCTTTCAGTTTCTCCTATCTTGCCTCGATTATCTGAAATTGTGCAGCTTTCGAAGGTGACGTCTGAGCCCTTTATCCTGAGAACCCGGCCATGGTCCGTATGACCACCTCGTGGCGAATGCCCAGCCCGATGAATATTAGAGAATTCAAATTGTGCGGACTGGGAATTCTCAAATTGAATGTGGCCCCAGGGGGAATTGTCTGTTGATGAGGTAAAGGTGACCGGCTGACTCTCCGTTCCAGAGGAAATTACGCTACCCTGAATGACCAGGTCTGTGCCTTCAGTTCCCTCCGGAGCCGGGTCGCCATCTAGGAGCACCAGAGTTCCGGGAGAGACCGTAAGGGTGTGGCCTGGTGGCACGGTGGTATCGTCGGTGAGCCTTATGATGCCGCTCCAGGTGGTTTGCTCCCCTGGAAGAGTGCCGCTGATCTGGGTGATTTCCTCGTCAAACAGGCTAGTGATGTTTTTACGAGCCTCCTGATTGACTGCTGTCGCGATGATTGTGAGATCGCCGGGATTGGCCCCTGCAATGGTGGCAGTCAGCTCGAAATCAAAACTGATATCAGAGCTTTCGTCGTCATCCTGATGTATTTCAACGGCAATCGTATTGTTGCCATCAATAAGCAGGGTGTGAATGTCCTCCTCAGCGAAATCTAGGTCGTCGGGGTCGAGGAAATCATCTTCCTGACTGGAGCCATTGCTCGCCTCGGTGAGGTGGTCAGGTTCTGATTGAACGTTGTCCCGGCCGATAGCGGTGCCATTCAGATAAACTACGACCCCATCGTCTCGCTTGATCCGGTAATCGAGTGCGAGGACTTGCGAGGTGTCAGAGATGGAGAAATCCCTGCGGAAGTATGTGGTGATGAATTTGTCATCCTCGTCATTATCATCATTATCCTCGTTAGGCCCAAATCGCACTTCGGTTGCTTCGTCGTTATCTCCATAGCCGAGTTCTGCGGGGCCGCTGCGCCAGTCATCATCATTAAAATCGCGCTCGCGCCATGCTGTCCCCTGGTCGGATCCGTCGTCAAGATAGCGCCATGTTGCTCCCCTGTTGATTAGAGAAGAGGAAAACCCATCAGCTCCCCCATCCACTTTCACAAGGGCTGAGCCAAGTCCATTTCTGATCGTAACAGTTCCGGGTGTCAGTGTGACTCCTGGTATGTTGGTGGAGAGGTTCGCGGTGGTTTGCCAGAGGTTTCGGTTGATGGTCCCGTCGCCATCACGGAACTCTAAACGGACGAGAAGCGGATGGGAGGGAAGATACGAATCCCGAGTGACGAGTGTGAGGTTTCCTGCGGGAATCTCGCCGGCAAGAGAGCCTGAAATATCGGTGGTCGAGGATGTGTCATACCATACCTCAAGAGAGGATTCGTTTGTCATCGTTCCGCTGCCATCCCGACCTGTGAAACATTGGATAGTAACTCGATTCAGCCCGGGTCTGAAAAAATTCCCTGATGGATCCACTACGAGTCGCCACGTGCCAGCGCGCTGGTCACGTTCCGCGGGGATGCCATTCAGGAGGACGGAAAGGACACGCCCCGACCTGAATCCTCCGGTGAAGAGTGCGCTTCCTGTTTCAGTTCGAAAATATCCATCCGCGACTGGCAGGTCGCAGGATGCGGTGAAGGTATCAGGAATCTGTTCAATTGCTTCAATCGCTCGCTCAGAGATCCAGTCCTTGGCGTCTCTGATCTCGTCCTCTTCCACCCAGTTCCCGAGTAAGTCGTCAACCATGGGATGCAGGTTGGATTCGGAAAATGATCCGGTGATGAGGCTTAACAATTTTCGATAGTAGAGATGGATGACTTCGTCATTCTGAAAAAAGCGAACCAGACCAGGAAGATCATCGAAGCTCCAGATCGATCTGTCCGGATCAACTGTGGTGTTTCCAAGGTTGAACATCGT
>JAQWTV010000085.1 GCA_029242545.1 Roseibacillus sp. | reverse complement strand
GCCAAGCGCCTTCAGAGCATCGCGATGAGTGGTTCAAGGTGTGGAATTTATACCCTGATGCACTGGGATCACCAGCAGACCGGGGGGCCAGCTGAGTTGATGCCTGAAGTTCTTCGTGAAAATAGCATCCGGATTCGATGTGAGGGAGGGCGCTCTCTGATCTCGACCGGGGAAGGCGCTGAGATGCCTATTGATTTTGATCCTGACCCCGAACCTGGTATGGCCATCGATTTCATCCAGAAGATCGGAGCCAGTAGTGTCGACGCCAATCGAGTGGAGGTGCCATTTCGTCATGTCATTCCAGCGGAGAGTGAGTTCTGGAGTAGTGATACCACCCATGAGCTCAGGGTTCCAATTGGGAGGACAGGAGCAACCAAGCTTCAGTATCTTGCTATTGGAAAGGGTACTCGTCAGCACGCCCTTTTTGCAGGAAAGACCGGATCGGGAAAGTCGACACTCTTTCATGTCATTATCTCGAACCTGGCCCTCTGGTGCAGTCCCGATGAGGTCGAGTTCTACCTGGTTGATTTCAAGAAGGGGGTGGAGTTCAAGTGCTATGCTTCGGCGCGGCTCCCTCACGCCCGAGTGGTGGCGATCGAGAGTGACCGGGAGTTCGGGCTGAGTGTGCTCAAGAGGGTGGATGATGAACTGAAAATGCGGGGGGATATGTTCCGCAAGATGGGGGTTCAAGATATAGCTGGATACAAGAGAGCTGGTGGGGAAAAGCCGGTTCCGAGGTCTCTGCTGATGATCGATGAGTTTCAGGAGCTGTTTGTTGAAGACGACCGGATTGCGCAGGATGCCTCTGTTCTGCTGGACCGTATTGTAAGGCAGGGACGGGCCTTTGGGATTCACGTCCTGCTCGGATCGCAAACTCTCGGGGGAGCATACAGCATGGCCCGTACTACCATGGGTCAGATGGTGATTCGAGTTGCCCTGCAATGTAACGAGACCGATGCCTATCTCATTATGGACGACTCCAATCCCGCTCCCCGGATGCTGACCCGCCCTGGAGAGGGAATCTACAACGATAGTGCGGGGGCACTGGAAGCCAATAGTCCATTCCAGGTAGTCTGGCTTCCGGATGAAGAGAGGGATGAGGCCCTTAAGCAGGTTATAACGATCGCAGAGAAGAATTCCTATGATTGTGCCGCTCCGATTGTCTTTGAAGGGAATTCGCCTGCTGATGTGGGCGAGAACGTCCTCCTGAAACGCCTCCTCGGTGCCGGCGCGGTGGCTCCCGCGGATCCCAAGCGATCCTGGTTGGGTTCTCCAAACTCAATCAAGGGGCCAACGGAGGCGACCTTTCATCGTCAGAGTGGGAGTAATCTCATTGTCATCGGACAGCGTGAGGAGGCCGCTCTGGCAATGCTGGCTATTTCACTGGTGTGCCTGTCGGCGCAGTCTTCCAGAGACGGGATTCGTTTCGTGGTGTGCGATGGAACTACGCCCGGCTCTTCGGAGGGTGCGTTTCTTCAGAGTGTGGTCGAGGCGATTCCACAGCAGGTTGAACTCGTCAGAAACAGTGATCTCCCCCGGGTAATGGGTGAGCTGGGAGAGGAAATGAAGCGAAGGGCCTCAGATGAGGAGGCGGCCGCCAAGGATCCGCCGGTTTTCCTCCTTATTCATAGTCTTCAGAGGTTTAAGAAACTTAAGCACGAGGACGACTTTGATTTCTCGTTCGACAGTGATACGGCGGGGCCGGGGCCGGGTGCGCAACTTAACGAGATCGTTACTGAGGGAACGAGTTATGGGCTGCATGTGATCGCAACGGTGGATACCTATAACAACGTCAACCGCTTCCTGAGTCGGAAATCTCTCAGCGAATTTGAGATGCGGGTCATCTTTCAGATGAGTCAAAATGACTCTGCCGCCCTGGTTGATAGCCCGGCAGCAAGCAATCTTGGTCTGCACCGTGCCCTCTTCTACAATGAGCATGAAGGATATCTGGAAACCTTCCGGCCTTATGCGTTGCCCGGTAATGAGTGGGTGGAGAAGGTTGGGAAGTCGCTGAGCGGCCTGGTTGGATGAACTTATTCTCCTGTCGGGCTTTCTTTCTTCATTCTGCGACGGGGAATGCTTGATAAAGGGCGTAGGTGAGGAGCTAGGATACCTGCATGAGGTTTGCGATTGTCTCCCTTGGTCTACTCACTGGCTGTCTTGGACTGGTTCTCCCTGCAGATGCGGAGGATAGCTGGCCCTCCTGGCGGGGCGCGCGAGGTGATGGTTCCAGTCCAGACGAGGTGGTGCCGCTGCAATGGAACGTGCAGAAAAATACGATTTGGAAGAAGAGCCTGCCGGGCAAGGGGCACGCTTCACCCGTCGTGTGGAAGGATCATGTTTTTGTGGTGGCAGCAGTAGAAGAGCGGAGGGTTCTGCTCTGTCTGGATCGCCGTAGTGGCGAGGAGAAGTGGGTAGAGACGGTGTTGACTTCCTCCCGTGAGCCAATCCACCGGCGTAACAGCCTGGCCTCGTCCACTCCGGTTACGGATGGAGACCTGGTCTATGTAAGTTTTCTTGATGGTGACGAAATGTATGTGGCGGCATATGATTTTGAGGGAACACGGAGGTGGGAGAAGCGCCCCGGGGTGTTCTCCAGTGTGCACGGTTATTGTTCGAGCCCTATTCTATGGAAGGACAAGGTGATTGTTAATGGAGATCACGATGGCGATTCCTACATCGTGGCATTGGACAAGAATACGGGAGAGGAAGTTTGGAAGACAATGCGCCTGAATCGGACCCGAAGTTACTGCACTCCGGTGATCTGGACGATTGAAGGGCGCAATCAGATGGTTCTTTCCGGGGATAAGACGGTAGCGAGCTACGATCCTGATACCGGAAAGCGGCATTGGGTGATCGACGGACCTACGGATCAGTTCGTGGCCTCTCTGGTTTATAACGGGGACCTTCTCTTCATGACGTGCGGGTTCCCCCAGCGGCATATGCTGGCTATCGATCCGCGGGGCTCAGGTAATGTGACCAAGTCACATGTCAGGTGGCGGACCCGTAAGGACCCTTCCTATGTGCCGAGTCCAGCCAGTATCGGCAAATATTTCATGGTGGTATCTGATAGTGGCAAGGCCAGCTGCCTGGAGGCCGGAACAGGTAGGCTGGTGTGGAATCAACGGATTGGTCGCGAGCACGGGGCGTCGGCAATTACAGTGCAGGGGCACGTCTGCTTCGTCTCGGAAAGCGGGGTCATGACCGTGATCAAGCCCGGAGAGGAATATGCCGAGGTAGCGAAGAATGAACTCGGAGAGGGGATGCACGCCTCGCCCGTGATCACGCGGGGGCAGTGGCTTCTCCGCGGTGAGGAGCACCTTTTCTGTATTGGAGCCAGATAAGGGGGCCCGGGTCGCGATGGGGTGAAGATTCTAGAGTATGCCCCGGGCCTTGAGATTGTTCAGGCGGTGGGCGATGTCTTCCAGCCCGTCTGCGGTGCACTGGTTGTAGTCCCGTCCGTCAGTGGTGTCGATGCCGTGGCCGGGGTCCAGGTCCCGGAGAGCCTGAAGGGCCGCGTCATCGTGGCGGAAGAGTTCGACGAATACCTGTGACAGGGTTCCGGTTTTCGCTACCGCAGTGAGCAGGGATCCGATCCATCCATCATCGGTGGAGAGGCATCCCCGGGTAGTCATGGCCGAGGCATGGAAGCAGCCGAGTACACCCGTCTCACCCATTTGGGCAATGAGATCCTCGTTTTCGGGAATTGTCAGAGCGGAGTCACCACAGTGGGCGGCATCAGTGAGAGACTTGAAGAAATTGCTGTCTCCGCCGACGAGGGAATTGGCGGCCTGAAGAAATTTCCAGAGTCGGCCAATGTCGGTGAAGGTGGCGAACTCCCCGGGCCGAAGGAACTCCACATGCCAAGAATCGACACAGGAGTCAGCGAGTCCTGCCTCGTTATAGCATCGATGATGAAGTTTGGCATTCTGCTCCACGGCCGCCTCGAAGTCGGCACCGTCCTTGCGAGGTGAGCCGCTCATCCACTCCTCGATCGAGGTAGAGGATACGATAGTCACCCCATGGTTCTTGGCTGCTTCCAGTCCCGAGAGAAGCTGGTCTGTTACTGCGGACTCGTCCTCGGGATTCATGGGGTCAGCCCCCCCCACCATGAGAACAAAGTAGAGATTAAGACCGAGGTCCTTGAAGCCGTTGCAAATCTCATCGAAGTCTTCTGCCTTGGTGCCGGGGATGACTGGGACCTGCACTCCATCAAGTTTTACAGCGCTGAGCTTCTGGAGCTTTTTCATCTCAGAGAGAACAACGAGCTCGCCCTCACTGGTTCGTGGAGCGTTGCCGTCATCGTCAGGAACGATTCCTCCTACCCATCCGGAGTGGGTAGCAACGACTCCAATTTCAATGTCGGTTTTATTGATGATTTCAGCCATGGCGTTGGAGCAGTGTCCAAAGTGAACGGCATTGGTCAAGAATCGTGGTGCCCTTATTATTTATCGACTGTTGGTAATCAGGTGCTCGTTACTCCGATTCTTGTTGAGGATCGGAAGAAGGCCTGACTGTAGTAGGCCTATGATGTTGCGATTGGCTCTAATGGTCGTTGTCTTGTGTGGAGGACAGGTAGTGTCGGCGGAAAACTGGCCCTCCTGGAGAGGCCCTCACGGGAACGGAGTAGTGCCGGATAGAGAAGGCCCGGACCAGTTGTCTGCTAAGCGAATGTGGAAAGCCAAGCTGTCGGGTCGGGCCTGTTCCACTCCCGTGGTGTGGGAGGGCAAGGTGTTTGTGACCGGGCTCATTGGTGAGAATGATGCGGTCCAGGCCTTTGATCTTAAAAGCGGGAAGGAACTCTGGCGAAAGGAGCTTGGATCGGCCCGGCTGGGAAGGACGCAGCGGATTGGGAGCAGTGCAAACTCGTCTCCGCTTACGGATGGGGAGTTTCTCTATGTCTACTTCAAGTCGGGAACGGTGGCGGCCATGACCCTCCAGGGGAAGGTGACCTGGAAGCTCAACCTCGATCAGGTCGCCTATCCTGATAAAATTCTCTGGGACCGAGGAACTTCGCCGATCTTTGCCGGGGGCCGGCTCGTGATTGCGGCCATGCAGCAGGCGGGTACCTCCTATCTCGTTGCCCTCGATAAGAAAGATGGGAAACGAGCCTGGATTACGGAGCGTGCCTTCCGAACAGTGGGAGAAAACGGAGATAGCTATTCTTCCCCATTCGTGAAGACGGTGGATGGAGTTGAGACGATCGTGACCTGGGGGGGAGACCACCTGACTGGTCATCATGCCATGACCGGGGAGCAGCTCTGGTTCTGTGGAGGATTCAATCCCAAGCCGGAGCGGGTATGGCGGACCATCGCATCGCCCTCAGGCACAAACGGAGTGGCCATCGTGCCTCATGGTCGCGAGGACCGGGTGGCGGGCATCAAGCTCGGTGGTAAGGGAGATATCACCAAGTCAGCCTGGCTCTGGAGCAGCCGGGGCTGGGGCTCGGACAACTGCACTCCTGCCGCACACGGGAACCGGGCTCTCATGCTGACTGATACCGGGAAGGCCCGTGGGACCTTGACGATGGTTGATGCCACCACGGGGAGAAAGATCTGGCAGGAGAGCCTGCCGAAATCGGTCCATACGTTCTGCGCCTCCCCGGTAGTGGCGGGAAAGCGTCTTTTTGTGGCGCGCCGCGACGGAGCCATTTTTACCGGCGGGCTGAACGCGGATGGCATCGAGGGCCTGCAGGAAATCAAGCTAGAGGAAGGCGTAATCGCCTCTCCGGTAGTGGTGGATAGAAAGCTTCTGGTGCGGACGGATCGGCACTTGGTGTGTTTTTGGTAAGCTGGCAGCTGGGCTTATCCTATCCAGCCTAAGGCCCTGCACCCGGTGATGGTCGCTACGGTGACAATAGCCAGAGAGCTTAAGACAAAGGCGATTCTGTAGAACGGCCCTCCCGCGAGTTCGGGGGGAGCCCACTTGCGGTGCATAATGACCGCGGCAAACACCACGATGAGGAGGATGAAGGCGCTGGCAACCCCTCCGATGATGACCATGATTCCCGGTGCTTTGAAAGTGAGGAAGAGAATACCCCAGATAGCTGGGAAGGTGAACGCGCAGGCGGTTACGAATTTCTTGCGGCTGTCCGGATCCTGGAAATCCCCCCATCCCAGTTGGCTGAAGGAATCGCTGAAGAGGCGGGTCCAGGCGGCGAGAGCGGAGAAGAGGGTGGAAAAGAGGACCACCAGCGCGCCCCCGAGGAAGATCCCGAAGGCCCAGGGGCCGAGAGACTCGGTGTAGATCGCTCCCAGTTGGGTGATCAGTTCCGTCTCGGCCGGTTCGATTCCCCTGCGATGAAGAATAGCGGCACCGAGAATATAGAAGAGGACCGTGACGAGGGTGTAACAGACCATGGCGGCGAGGGCATCAAGGGTCATGACCTTGATCCAGCCTCGTGCCCGTTTTACCCAGACCCGGTGGGCTTCACCAGTAGTCCATCCCGGCCTTGGTCCGGTGTGAGAGGCGTAGCCTTTTTCCAGCAGCCAGTAGTTGTAGGCCATGATCTCGTCTCCCCCCACTCCGGTGATTCCGAAGGCCCCTACCGCGACGAGGATCAAGGTGGCAGGCAGTTTGAATTCCAGGCCGGAGAGGATTTCCGTTCCGCTGACCGCATAGGGGGTCCATTGCAGGGAAATCACGGAGATCAGGGTGAAAAGGGTAAAGAGTCCAATCATCGAGAGGGAAAGTTTCTCGAGGAAGCCGTAGCGCCCGACCGAGACAATAATGGCTACCACAAGGGCTGTGAAGAAGGTCCACCATGCGAGGCCAAACTCGGCGAGCGCGGGGATTTGCATGAAAATGAGGGCCACCCCTCCGACGATCCCGCCGACCTGCAGGAACTTGAAGCTCATGATAAGCAGCCAGGCCCAGATGGAAATATGCCCCTTGCCGAGGCGGGGCCCTGGTAGGCTATTGAGGGCCTGCATGGTGGTGCGCCCGGTGTAGATGGCGTGTTTGCCGAACTCGAGCTGGAGGGTGACCTTGACAAGGCAGGAGAAGAGGATGACCCAGAGGCAGACGAATCCCGCCTCGGCGCCTAGAAGAGTGGTGGCGATGAGTTCTCCAGAACCGACAATGGAGGCGGAGAGGATGAAGCTGGGTCCCAGATAGCGGAGCTTGCCATTGAATGTGGTGGGCGGCTCGAGGATCTTTCTATCGGTGAGCTGATATGGGTTGTCTTCCATGGGAGAGGGCAGGGTGTACGCTTGGGAATGCTTTCTGAAGCTCGAAATAAGGCAATGGAAACGAATAGCGGGAAGAATATGTCGATATATTGAATAAGAGAGGGGGTGAATCTTGTCCAAGGGGGTGAATCTACTTTTCCGATCATGAAGCGTTTTATCTCTCTTTTCCCTGCTCTTGCTGCCGTTTGCCTTCTGCCTTGCTGCGATCTTGCGAAGCTCTCGGCTGACGGAGAGAAAAGAAAACTGAAGCAACAGGTTGCCCAGCTTGAGAAAGAGCGCGAGGAGGCGGCTCTCGATGCTGAACTGGAGGAGGCGCGTCGTCAGCTTGCGATTGCTCTCAGTGCCAACAAGGAAGGCGACCCTGTCGTAGAGGGGGAACTGGTTGATAGTGCCGCAATTGATTCCAATCTGGGCGAGCTGGTGGAGTTCGAAGATATTCCCCGGGCGATCGTGGTGGAGGAAGCGTTAGAGAATGATGACTTTCGACCAAGTGAGGGAAACGCAGTGGCTCTTGAGGCGACTGTTCCGGTAGCCCTGCTTAATACCGGGGACCACCAGATTTTCTTCGCAGAGCTTTCGAGGTTTGGTGAGTGGCTTCAGACTCGGGACTACGGATTCGTATGGCAGCCAACGGCATTGCGGACCGATCCGGCATGGAGGCCCTACACCCGGGGTCGTTGGGTGAATTCCGATCAGGGATGGACCTGGCTCTCGGACGAGCCCTTCGGATGGGCGGTCTACCACTATGGGCGCTGGATACTTGTCGCCCAGCACGGATGGGTGTGGGTGCCCGGGGATGACTGGGCTCCGGCCTGGGTGTCCTGGCGTCAGAACGACGACTATCTCGGGTGGGCTCCTCTGCCTCCTGAGACTCTCTATGACGAAGTTTATGATTATGACGCCGGGATCGACCTGGCTTATGATGTCTCTCCTGACTACTACAACTTCGTTCCGGTGGACCACTTCTACGAGCCGGTGTATTCCCACTGTGTTCCACGGGAGACAGTTATCACTATCGTCATCAGGACTCGCAATGTGACGCGTTTTTCCATGCAGGACAACCGAGTGCATTGCGGGGGGCCAGATTTTGCGTGGGTGAACCGACACGCACGCCGTCCGGCACGCCGCTGCCAGATAGATCTGGGCATAGGTCGCGACCACTTCGCACACCGTCATCATCATCGATTACACGAAAACCGAATCCACATATTTGCTCCGCGGGTTGATGCGTCTTGGAACGCTGCCGTCTGCCCCAGCCGGGTTGCGAGGAACCTCGGCCGAGTGGAGATCGTACGGGCCGGCAAGAGAGAGATCAAACGGGACCTCAGGTATCGTCATCATGAGGCCAGGGTGCGACGTCATGAAGCGGCAAGAGAAGCGATCGAGAGTCCAGAATGTCAGGTAGCCCTGCGCAACAACCAACAGCAGAGGAGGGATGCGGGAGGACTTCCACATGGAGAAGAGAACCCCGTGGAAGAACGGCAGCGTCGCAGGGCGAGGGCCGAAGAGGGCTTGCGTGCCGCGACGGAGGCTGTTGCGGCAGCAGAACGCCGGGTAGAAGACCGTAAACTACAGCCTGGGGCGCGGGTGGAGGCCCGCAGGAAAATTGATCAGGCTGAGAAGGAGTTGGCAGTTGTGCGAGCGTCCCTAAATACCCGTAGGAATGGCGGAGAATTGCGACCGGGAAGGCGGGGCAACGCCGAGAATCCCTCCGTTGAAGACAAGCGGGCCGAAATGGCTCGTCAGCAGGATGTAGAAGCAAAGCGCCGTGCTCTTGCAGACGAGAAGGTGGCGGATGAGAAGCGTCGTGTTCTTGCGGAGCAGAAGGTCGCGGAAGACAAGCGCCTGGATATGGACCGCCAGCGGACTGCAGAGGCGAAGCAGCGTGCTCTGGTAGAGGAGAGGGCCGCAGAGGAGAAGCGCCGTGTTCTTGCGGAGCAGCAAGCAGCGGAGGCCAAGCGGATAGCAAAGGCTCGTGAGCAGGCTGCGGAAGCGAAGCAGCGTGCTCTGGTAGAGGAGAAGGCCGAGGAGACAAAGCGCCGGGCCCTTGCTGAGCAGAAAGTGTCGGAAGCCAAGCGGGTGGAACTGGCCCGCGAGAAGGCCGAGGAAGAAAGGCGTCGAGCTCTTGCTGAACAGAAAGTGTCGGAAGCCAAGCAGGCAGAGTTGGCCCGCCAGCAGGCTATGGAGGCAAAGCGCCGGGCCCTGGCCCAGCAGCAGGCAGAGGCAGATGAAAGAAAGCGACAGGCCCTTGCCCGTGAAAAGGCCGAGGAGACAAAGCGCCGAGCCCTTGCTGAGCAGAAAGTGGTGGAAGCCAAGCGGGCGGAACTGGCGCGTCAGAAGTCCGAGGAGACAAAGCGCCGAGCCCTTGCCGAGCAGAAGCAGGTAGAGGCCAGGCGTGCCGAGCTGGCACGTCAGCAGGCTCTTGCCCGCCAGAAAGCCGAGGAGGTCCAGCGCCGGGCTCTTGCGGAGCGAAAGCAGGCGGAGGCCAGGCGAGCGGACCTTGCTCGTCAACAGGCTGCGGAGGTGAAGCGCCGGGCCCTCGCCCAGCAGCAGGCGGAGGCCGACGCCAGGAAGCGGGCCCTCGCCCAGCAGAAGACCGAGGAGGCCAGGAGGCAGGCTCTCGCCCGCCAGAAGATGGAGGAATCCCGCAGGCGGGCTGAACTGGACGCCCGGCGCAAGGCCCAGATCGATGTCCAGCGGAGGGCAGAGGCGGATCGTGCGCGGGTTGAAGCCCAGCGCCGGTCCCAGATTGAGGAACAGCGGCGGGCAGCAGCCCTGCAGGCCCGGCGTCAGGCAGAGGCCCAGCAGGCAGCTAGAGCGAGAGCGCAAGCTCAGGCACAGGTCAAGGCCCGGGCAGAAGCGCAGGCTGCGGCGCGCCGGCAGAAGACGGATGCCATCCGGCGGGAGGCGGCCAAGACCTCACGTAGTCGTAAAACGCGCTAGGGCGGGAGATCGCTGATGGGGCATTGGATGAGCCGCCCGTCATGGGGCTCCGGTCCGATGGCTTCTCTCCAGCAAATCAACGTAGGCGTCTGGAACGAGATCTTCAGGGGTCACCCCCAGGGAGCTCATGAGCTGGTGCGTCTCGGCCTCACCATCCCCTATGGAATCTCCCTCAGCGAGGACGACCTCGAGTTCAAGAAAGTCCCCGAGTCCCTCGACCCGATCGAGATGGATACGGGTCCGGCCGACGAGGTAGAGGTGGCGGATTTTCCGGACCACGGCCTTTTCCCCATAGGCGGTAGCGAGGACATGGCGCAGTCCGGTGGGATCGGAAGTGGGGGCAAGGGAGTAGTGGGAGGTCTTGGGTCCCTCCTGGTCCGGGCGCTGGTAGAAAATGAGTTCACCCCGCTCCGGGCCGAGGATGCGGAGCTTGAGTCGGCCGGAGGGGCAGGGGAAGAAGACATCTTCCTGCTCGATGACGACCGGTTCGGAGCGGGACAATTCCCGGGCCCGCTGGGCGGTGTCCTCGTAGTCTGACAGGTGGGCCTTGATTTCGACATTGCGAGCCATGGGAATAAGGGCTGTGGTTTTGGGGCCGAGGGGACCGGAAGGAGCCGTTGGGCTATCTCTTCAGTTTCCGATCGTGGTAAGGGTCGCCAGCCGGAGGGCGGATAGGCATGATAAGGCCACCGGATTCACCTAGTTCCTTAAAGAGCTGGGCGCGAAGGGAAGCAGCCTTTTCCTGGAATGCGGGGACGCGAATGAGGTTGTGTCGTTCATGCGGATCGCTTTCAAGGTCGTAGAGTCCATTAATGTCCCAGTGGCCATGGGTGTAGACGTATTTCCAGCGGTCGGTGCGGATAGCCAGAGTAGTGGGCTGGGCGGGAAAGTTCCATTCCCAGTGGTATTCGTAGAGAATGTGGTCGCGCCATGGGGTGGGAGGTTTGAGGCCCTTGAGGAGGGAGAGGAAGGAGCGTCCGTCGAACTTGGGAGCATTGGCAGGAGCCTTGGTTCCAGCGGCCTCGAGGAGGGTGGGAGCAATATCAATGTTCTGGACCATTTCCTCGATCACGGTGCCTGGCTTGATGCCCGGTCCCCGGGCGAGGAGAGGAACGCGGATGCTTTCCTCGAAGGCATCTCGCTTGTCGTAGAATCCGTGTTCGCCTAAGGCGAAGCCGTTGTCTCCCATGTAGACCACAAGGGTGTCCTTAGTGAGTTCGCTCTGGTCGAGGTGGGCGAGAAGGCGCCCGATGTTTTCATCGAGGCCGTGGATGGTCTCGCAGAAGTTGTAGTAAAGTTCGTCGAAGTCAGGGACCGGATCGTGGTCGAGGGGTCCGGTCTGCATGTGGTCGATCCCGTGGATGCCGAAACGGCGTTCGCGGACCCAGCGGGGCTGGGTAGCATAGTTCTCCTCGGTATTGGCCATGGTGGCGGGGTAGGGGATTTTTTTGCCCTCGTAGCGGGTGGCATGGCGGGGGGCGGGGGTGAAGGGGTAGTGGACAGCCTTATAGCCGAGGTAGAGAAGGAAGGGTTGGTCGGTGGGTCGGTCCTCGAGCCACTCGATGGCTTGGGTGGTCAGAATGTCTGCGTTGTATCCTTTGAAGGTCTGGCGCCTGCCATTGATGTTAAGCTCCGGATCGAAATAGGTTCCTTGTCCCTTGAAACTGACCCAGTGGTGAAAACCCGGGCGTGGTTCGTCGTTATCGTGGCCCATATGCCACTTGCCCACATAGGCCGTACGGTAGCCGGCCTTCTGGAGGTGCTGGGGGAAGAAGACGGTTCCCTTGGGAACGGGGCGCTGGTTGTCGACCACGCGGTGGTGGTGCATATATTGGCCGGTCAGGACGGAGGCCCGGCTGGGGGAACAGAGGGACGTGCTGACGAAGGCGTTGGCGAGGTGAGCTCCTTCTTTGGCGAGTCGGTCGAGGGCGGGGGTTTCCAGCCACTCGGGGGCATCCGGGTGGAAGCCCATGAGGTCGTAGCGATGGTCGTCGCTGAGAATGAAGATAATGTTGGGCGGATTGGCGGAGGCAAAAGCCGGGAAGAGGGAGGCGGCGAAGAGCCAGGGGAGGAGGGAGCGCATGGTGGCAAGATGGTGATTTGTCTGTCGGGGGCAAGCGCGGAGCTTTGGTTCCGGGCGTGCCCGGCTTCAGTCCCGGGTGACTTTGCTTCCCCACCAGGTCGGATTGGGCCGGAAGGCTGGATCGAGGAAGTTGGCGTGTTGTTTTTCAAGTCGGGGAAGACGCTGGGATTTGATGGCGGCATCCTGTTGCTTCCGTCGTGCGGAATCGAAGCGGGCATCCTTCTTGGGGATGCGGGCACCGGTCGTGCCGAGCCAGGCATTGAGGGCGGCATGGAGTTCCCTGACCCGTGGTTCTTCCCCGGCAGCGAGATCATTCTGTTCCCCGGTGTCCCGGGCGAGGTTGTAGAATTCGTTCCTGCCATCCTCGTAATAATGAATGAGCTTCCAGTCCCCGCGGCGGATGATTGCACTTGGTTCCCCGCCTTGGTTGCCATAGTGCGGGTAGTGCCAGAAGAGGTCGCGCGAGGGGATTTTTTCGCCCTTGAGGAGGGGGACAAGGCTTACGCCGTCGACGTGCTGGGTGGGGATGGGGTCAAGGCCTGCCAGTTCGAGGAGGGTGGGATAGAAATCCGTCCCGGTCACGGGGGTCTCGCAGGTTGTACCGGGGCGGGCGACCCCCGGGGCCTTGATGTAGTAGGGTTCGCGGATCCCACCCTCCCACTGGCGTCCCTTGCCGCCGCGATAGGGGAGGTTGCAGGTGGCGAAGGCATCACCGGAGGAGACTCCACCGTTATCAGAGGTAAAGATCACGATGGTGTTGTCGGCAACTCCCGCATCATCGAGGGCCTTGAGGACGATGCCGACCGCGTCGTCCATAGTTTCCATCATGCCAGCGTAGATGGGACAGTCCTGGACCTGACGTACCGGCAAGGTGCGGTCGATGAGAAAGCGGTCGCCCTGGTGGGGAGATTTTGCGGCCTTCTTCCGGTATTTCTCCCAGAGATCTGGCGTGGTCTGGATCGGACCATGGACGGAGTAAAAGGAGAGGAAGGCAAAAAACGGGCTGTCGGCCTTGCCTTTGATGAAGGTGGCGGTGTCATTGGCGAGTCGAAGTGGCAGTGATTGGCCCTTCGGTCCGTCTTTCATCTTGGGGTTTCGGAAGGGGGAGAAGAACCCTCCGGGTGGGCTGCCCCTGTGATGCCCGCCAATATTCAGGTCAAAGCCGTGGTCGTCGGGGAAGGAGCCTTCACCACCAAGATGCCACTTGCCCGCAAAGAAGGTTCGGTAACCGCCCTCCTTCAGGGCTTCAGCTAGGCTAGTGTCCTCGTGGGGGAGGTGGAGGGTATACTCCGAGGGAAGGATTCTGTTATTGCGATTCCAGTTCTTTCCGGTTGCGGCACCAATCCAGTCAGTAATTCCGTGTCTGGCAGGGTATTTTCCTGTCATGATGCTGGCCCGGGAAGGAGAACATACCTGACAGGTAGCGTAGCCATGTGTGAAGCGCGCGCCCTCCCTTGCGATGCGATCGATGTGAGGAGTCTCATGGTATGTGCTGCCCTCGATGGAAAGGTCCCTGACTCCCAGGTCATCGGCGAGGATAAAGAGAATATTGGGAGTAGCGGCAAGCGTATGGGTCCATGCGAAGAGAAGAAAGGGGAGAGCGCGGAACATGATGGCAGGTGATTGGGTGATCTGAATATGTGAGTCTGCGGTGAACAGCGGCCAAGCCAATTGCGAAATACAGGGAGGACGGCATTTATGCGAGGAAAGGTGGGCTGGGGGTAATAGTTCCGTGCACAGAGCTCTGATGGCTGGGCTTCCTGATTGAGATCCCTTTAGAGGGGCTTTTATTACTGGCTGTGCCGTTCAGTCTGACATATCTAGGAACCACTTATGAAGTATCGAAACCTCATCGGTGTCATGATTATGTCCGGCAGCATTTGTTTGCAGGCCGGGGAGTGGAAGAGTTGGCGGGGCGATACCCATGGAAGCGGAGTCGCGCCTGAGGCGGAAACAGTTCTATCCTTCTCTGAAGAGCAGAACCTCCTTTGGAAGGTCCACCTTCCGGGACCGGGAAACTCAACCCCGATCATTACGAATGACCAGTTGCTGGTGACCTGCGGGATCGAGGGTAATGATGCTGTGGTTGCTTACGATCTGGAGGGAAAAGAGTTGTGGCAAACTAGTTTCGGAAGTGAGACTCCAGGAAAGGGAGACAATAAGCAGAAGGGAACTGGAGCTAATTCTTCTATTGTGACGGATGGAAGAGGCGTTTTCGCCTACTTCAAATCCGGGCGAGTTGCGGCCCTGACCATGAAGGGGAAGAAGGTCTGGGAGCTCAATTTGCAGGATAAATTTGGGAAGGATACCCTCTGGTGGGATGAGGGAACGTCGCCCGTGATTGCTGGTGGTTTTCTTGTGCTCGCAGTGATGCAGACGGAGGGAGGGTCCTATGTGATTGGACTTCAAAAAACTACCGGTAAGATTGCTTGGAAGGTAGATCGTAATTTCGATGTTGGAGCGGAATCTGGTGATTCCTACACGACTCCTCTCGTTATGGAAATAGAAGGGCAGGAAACCTTGGTGACCTGGGGAGCAGATCACCTTACGGGGCATGATCCCTCTAATGGAAAACTGCTCTGGACCTGTGGAGGATTCAATCCGAAGAAAACGAAGTTCTGGCGGGTGATCGCCTCCCCGGCCTCTGCGAAGGGGATTGTGGCAGTTTCATACGCTCGTGGTAAAATGACTGGAGGGATCCGGGTTGGAGGAAAAGGAGATGTTACGGAAGGCGCGTGGGCGTGGAAGCGGGAAGGCATTGGAGCCGACTCGGTATCACCCGTCGCTGATGAAGAAAGCGGAACCTTCATCGTGCTGAATGACTCGGAAAAGCCAAGAGGCTTGGTTTCCTGTCTCGACTCACGCAATGGAAAGACCCTCTGGGAGGAGCAACTCCCGAAGGCAGCTCAGAAATTTTATGCATCGCCTCTGCTTGCGGGTAACAAATTGTATATGGCACGTGTTGATGGAGTGGTCTTTTCGGGAACTGTTGAGGGCAAGGGATTGACCGGGCTTACCGAAAATAGACTGGAGGACAATTTGTATGCCTCTCCCATCGCGATCGGTAAGCGCCTCTTCATCAGGGGTCGCCGGAACCTCTATTGCTTTGGCAAGTAACTGTCGGTGGATATATCGATCTCGCGGGTCCTCGATAGAGGTTTTCCCCGGTAGCCAGTGCGGAAATACGGCAGCAACCTCCAGAGTTTGATAATGAGGCTTAGGAGTGGATTCCGGGGAGTTCCTGTCGCCCTTGCTGTGCTTTTTTCCTCCTGTGCCGGGGGGCCAGCTGGGAAAGATCCGGTTTCCCGGGTTCCGATGGTGAAAGGAGATGACGTTACCTCGGCGACTACTCCTGGAGATGCAAATCACCGGGAGGTAGTTCGCATCCGTGGGGTAAAGCTAGGGAATCTTTTCCAGTTGCTGGAGGAGGACAGTGTTTTATTGGTAGACGTTCGCCCGGCTTTTTTTTTCCGGCTAGGCCACATCCCAGGAGCAGTGAGCCTGTCGCTGAAAAACTTCGAGGCGGGGTTTAAATCGTTTCGTCAAGATCTCGATGAGGCCCTAACCTCCGGCAGAAAAGTTGTCATCTACTGTGCTGACGAGGATTGTCCCGACAGTCTCACTACGGCGAGAAAGTTAGCGCGGATGGGCTACTCTACATCGGTCTACCGAGGTGGATGGAAGGAGTGGCGGAGTGCGGGTCTGTAGGCGACTTGAGACGACGCTTTCACCTCAGGATGGCTCGCGGATATGGAGCCAAGCATGAACGTGGGGTAAGCCCCGGAAATAGGACACCATATTTGGCCCCTCAAGTTGCCAGACATCCCACACTTCATCATCACCGAGGTTTTCATCCCGATAGAAGGAGAGATGAAGGTTTTCGATCCCCCCCGACTTGATGTGCTTAATGGCTTCCTGAGCGTCTTCTTCGCGGAAGGGGGCTAGAAGATCTCCCACAACTTTCATGACGTGTCCCCTCTGGTCATCTTTAAGGTCACCTACCCTGATTCCATCTAGGCCGGTTTTTTTTCCCGACAACTCCACAGTCTTTTTCCCTCTTTCACCACGGCTCTTACCTAAAAGAGCGGCCTCGCGCTGTTTGCCATCGAGCATTTGATACACCTCATTGGCTCTCACCGCCTGATACCAGTAGGTGTTGTCCTCGTGTTTGGCGCTCTCGTTAAATCCCCTCGCGGCATGACCATAGAAAATCGGTCCTCCAAAGGCGGCTCCCTTCACAGAGTCGCCATCACATCGGCGAGTGCAGTGACGTCCAGTCAGGACAAACTCAAACTGTCCGCTCCCGGGTGTCCCGAAGATGGCGACTGAAGATCCTCCCTCAAAACCGTCGATTCCACTATCCCACTCAACCTGCTCGAAGACCTTTTCAGCATATTCATCACTGTGAATGCCCATGAAGATCTCCTTGATCATGGCCTGCTGGTCCTTTGTGAAACTTTCGACCTTAGCCTTCGTAATATGCCAGTTGTTTTCAATCTTCAGGCGGAGTTCGTGATCGTAAGGAAAGCAAATCATCTTGCGCTGCTCGGGACTCAGGGAATCGTAAAGCGTTTTAACGATGGTCTCGGGCTGGTGGGTCGACTTGGCAACTTCGTCTGCAAGCAGCGGTAAAAGTCCGGGGGTAATAAGGCTTCCAGTTACGGCTGCGGAGGAGCCAAGAAAACTACGACGGCTGGGGAGCGCACTCCTGCGAGATGCGGCTCCGGAGATGGGATCGGAACTCATGGACATGACCAAGAGACCTTGGGGGAAAGGGAGATGAGGAGGCAAACCTTTTCAGCGCGCGGTGGGGCAGGTTAGGAGGGTTTTTACTCGGAGTTGGGGCGGGTAAGTAAAATACCCAGAAATGGTAGACTTTGAGGAAGATCTAAGATGTTTTCCAAGGAGGATATTGGTTTTGTAGGCGTTTCTTCGGAGGGAAATTCTGAAGCAAACAATAATTCTATGGTAGTCAGAGGAGTTGGGGGCGTTTTATTGTTGAGTGACCACGCCTCGTAATGCCCGAAGATTCTCAGAGCGAACAATCCGATCCCGCAGAAGGTGATCGAAAAAAAGGCTTCGAGCAGGCCTACGAGCGCACGCGTAAAAGTCTGATCGCGCGCCTTGAAAACTGGGAGGACCAAAGGACTTGGGATGAATTCTACCAGACCTACTGGCGCCTGATATATTCGGTTGGCCTGAAGGCGGGACTACGTTCCGATGAGGCCTTTGACGTCGTTCAGGAGACTATTCTATCGATTGCCAAGCAAAGCAGGAAGCAGCTGTATGATCCGAAGCAGGGATCATTCAAGACGTGGCTGATGAATATGACCCGCTGGCGGATTAATGATCAATTCCGGAGGCGCAAGAAAGATACGGCGATGGCAGGGAATGAGTGGAACGAGGAGCGCAAAACCGCAGTAATTGACCGTTTTGAGGATCCAAGCGGGGGCTTGCTGGAACGCATGTGGAATGTGGAGTGGAAAAAAAACCTCGCGGATGCGGCTCTCGCGCGGGTAAAGGGGCAGGTATCGCCGAAGCAATATCAAATTTTTGATTACTACGTAGTCAGGGAGTGGGACGCCAAGAAAGTTCAGGCCCATCTTGGGGTGAGCATGGCTCAGGTCTACCTGGCAAAGCACCGGGTGGGCGCTGTTTTAAAACGAGAGCTGGTGAAACTCGAGAAGCATGCAAAGCAGTAATGTTCGCCTAGAGCTCACGATCCCGGATCATGAGGTTCTGAGAAAAATTGGCGGCGGTGCCTACGGTGAGGTTTGGCTTGCCCGGGGAGTAACGGGTGCGCTCCGGGCAGTGAAGGCTGTCTGGCATAATAACTTTGAAGATCAACGTGGATTTGAGAGGGAGTTCGAGGGGCTCCTCAAATATGAACCTATTTCAAGAGACCATCCCGGACTTGTGCATATCCTGCACGTCGGACGGGCAGAGGTGGAAGAAGAGCCCTTCTATTACTATGTGATGGAGTTGGGCGATGATGTTACCACGGGGCGTGACATTAATTCGGTAGAATACGAGCCACGAACTCTCCGCAGTGATATGAAAGAGGCCGGGGGGGACGGTATTGCGGTGGAGGATTGTATTGCCTGTGGTCGAACTCTGGCAGAGGCATTGCAGCACCTTCACGAAAAGGGCCTCGCTCACCGGGACGTGAAGCCGTCCAATGTGATCTTTGTCGATGGAAAGGCGAAGCTGGCAGATGTCGGGTTGGTGGCTCTCCGAGGACAGCAGACCTTTGTTGGGACCGAGGGATTTGTTCCCCCGGAAGGCCCTGGGTCGGCCCAGGCTGATGTGTATAGCCTCGGAAAAGTCCTATACGAGATGGCAACGGGAAAGGATCGCCTGGATTTTCCCGAACTGCCGGACCGGTTGCCCGAGGGAGTGAAGCTTAAAAGGTGGCGGGCGCTTAATTCCGTCATCTGTGATATCTGCGAACCAAGGATCTCACGAAGAAAAATCAGAAGAGCCGCGGATTTAAGACATGAGCTTCACAGGCTTGAGCAGGGGCGGTCACGACCGTTTAGGACGCGAACGGGGTTAGTGGCTGGTGTGCTCGGGGGTCTTACCGTGATGGTGGCTCTCGGTCAGATGATTGCCCTATCCCCACTCGAGACCGCCTCGGATTCGGGCTCGCTGGAGCCACCTCCGTTGCAGATGAGAAGCGTAACGATCCTGAGTAATCCGCCGGGTGCAGCCGTTTTCAGTGAGGATGGTGAGATTCTTGGACTCACGCCTCTGGATCCCCGGGATTACCCCGAGGGGAGTAATGTTACAGTTACCCTCGAACTAAAGGGATATCGTCCGCAAACCGTCACGCAAACTGTCAGTGAGAGAGGAGCGGTGATTGGGCCAAGCTTGATTGAGTTCAACCCCCCTCGGGAACTCGAGCCCTGGGTGGACATTTTTGGAGCGACCTACCAGCCCGAGGAGGACTACCACATCAGTCAGTATTACGTGACGGCTGAGTCATGGGATTATTTCCAGCAGTCGACGAACAAGCAAAGTGGAGTAGTCCAAACTCTCTTTAAAAATGGAATTGAAAAGGAGGTTGTCCTCGTCAACGAGCGGGAGGCCCGTGACTATGTGAAATGGCTTGAGGTTCAGTGCAGGGAGACACATCTCGAGGAGGATCAGTGGTTTGAGTTTCAGTTGGATAAGCGGCACTTTATTGGAGGTCTCAAAGAGGAGGATCCGAAGAAAAGGAAGATGCATCCTTTCTACGCGATTGTCCGAACCACGGCCTATGCCTACTTGAGGATCACAAGTAAACCTGCTGGGGCGAATGTCTATGTGCAGAGAACCCACAAGGGAAACGTCTACTCGCAAACCTTGGGGCAGACGCCACTAGATGGAAATGATGCGGAGGAGCGAGGAGTACGGGTAGAGCTGAATCCCAAGGGCCAGGGAGAGCTCAAGCTTATCGTGGAGCTTCCTGGGTTTCGTCGTTACGAGCGGCCTATCGCTCTTCGGATGAACGAGGTCTCGGATGAGATTCTGGTAGCACTCCAGAGAGAGAACCTTTTTGATTATCAGAGGGAACCACTGGAGAATAGCCTGGGTATGCAGTTTATTCCGGTCCGCGAGAATCTAGAGTTGCTCGCGAGCATCTGGGAAACCCGCCAAAGTGACTTTGATGCCTTCGTGGAGAGCCTGGCGGAGAAAATTCCACTTCCCAGGCGTCTGGATAAAAGTGCAGCGGTGGATTATGCACGCTTCATTAATCGATGGGCTGGGACGTTCACCCCTCCGCTGCCGCCTGATTTTGCAGATGAGGGAGCATATGGGCCTGATCATCCGGTCGTAAATGTGACGAGAGGGGATGCCGAACTCTTTTGCCTGTGGTTGACTCTTCGAGAGCGCAAGGAGGGAGAAATTGGAGCAGGGCACCATTATCGCCTTCCGAGCGATCCTGAGTGGAGTATTTTCGTAGGGCTCGAAGGTGAGATTGGAGAGTGGCCTATGGATAAACATGGGCAGGCCGAAGGGTTTTTCTGGGGTCCGCAGATGCCTCCGCCAGTGAGTGGCGGGAATTTTGCGGACGTTAGTCTGGCCGATATGGGCTCTCTTGATGCTGATGAGCACCTTGTTGGATACGAAGACGGTGCTGCTTTCACCTCTCCAGTGGCCAGCTACGCCGGAAGGTCGGTAGGGACACAAAAGATGTATGACCTTGAAGGGAATGTTCTGGAGTGGGTTGCGAGCGACTACAGCTCATTTGGACAATACGACGTTGCTCGAGGAGCTTGCTGGAAAAGCTTTGATGATAATCACCTTAAAGCTTCTGTGAGACAGCCAGTTCGCAAACCATCCCAGAGTGGCGGCGGCGTCGATACTTCTGGTCTTTATGGTTTCCGGGTCGTTCTTGCCAAAGTGCCGGTAATCGTCGAAAAGGAGGAGGAACCTGAAAGCGTAACCGAAGAACCAACAGAGCAATGATTGAGATCAAGATAGATTACGAGGGAAAGCTTCGATGTTCAGCCACTCATGGTCCCTCGGGTGACATTTTCTCTACGGATGCACCAGTCGACAACAATGGCCGGGGAGAAGCCTTCTCCCCGACAGACCTGGTGGCTGCGTCTCTGGGGTCGTGCATGGCTACGGTGATGGGTATTGTGGCCCAGCGGAAGGAGATCTCGCTCGAAGGGATGAAGCTCAGCGTAGGTAAGCACATGTCCGAAGATCTCCCACGGCGGATCTCTAGACTGGAGATCGCCATTAACATGCCGTTGGAGGAGAGTCATCCAGATCGTAAGGCTCTTGAAAGTGCGGCCCTAGGCTGTCCGGTGCATCATAGCATCCATCCAGAAATCGAGGTCTTGCTGAATTGGCACTGGGTTTAGAGCCGTCCTTGAATTCAGAGAGCCCGTGGAGTTGACCACTTGGTTCCAGCGGAGGAGTGGGGGTCAGCGGGTGGAATAAAGGAAGGATTGTCCCATCAGACCCCCTTTGTAAGCGGGCTGGACCTAATTTTTCTGTAGTTTTCAGATTGCATTTGGCGGGAATTATCCGAAACTCATAAACATAACTTACTTGATCAAGTAACTAATGTTTAATCTTCCTGGTGATGCGCCTTTTGAGAAGGGGCAGCGTGAGATTCTCTCAAAATTTCTGAGGGGATGTAGCGCCGAGCAGCGTGCATGGCTGGGGAGGCTCCTCGATGCTGGCGGCCATGCCGCACAGCCTGGTGGCCCGGGAAACCTGCTCGTACTCTATGGCACAGAATCTGGTAACTCGGAAGAACTTGCTGCCCGCAGCGCGAAGCTCGCGAAGCGTAAGGGCTTTAAGACTACGCTGAAGAATATGAGCGAGTCTGGCCTGGAAGATCTGGCGCGGGCGGAAAGTCTGCTCGTAGTGGTCAGCACCTGGGGTGAGGGTGATCCCCCGGAGAGTGCGGAGGGATTTCATAGTGCTCTAATGTCAGGGGAAACTGACCTCAGTGGGGTTAGATACTCCGTCTGCGCTCTCGGTGACACCAGTTACGAGCATTTCTGCAAGGTCGGCAAGGATGTGGACCAACAGCTGGATAAGCTTGGGGCGAAAAGGGTGACCTCCCGGGTGGATTGTGACGTAGACTTTGAGGAGTCTTATGAGGAGTGGGTCGAGAGGGCTCTGGAAGAGCTCGGAGGATCGGCAATCAATGTGTCGACGCTGGTGAGCTCTCCGGTGGCAGCCACTACCACGAAATATGGGAAGAAAAATCCCTTCCCAGCACGGCTTCTCGACAAGGTGCTCTTGAATGCATCCGGCTCTGCAAAAGAGACTTGGCACTTCGAACTCAGTCTCGAGGGATCAGGGCTCAATTATGAGGTTGGAGATTCGCTGGCGGTTATTCCAACCAATGCCGATGACGTGGTTGATTCTCTCCTTGGGGCAGTCGGCCTGACTGGGGATGAGATTGTGAGGACGCGTTCCTCGGATGACAAGGCCTTGCGAGAGGCTCTTCGGGAGGATTACGACATCACGGCCCTGTCGAGAAAGGTAGCATCTGCTTGGCAGACTCATAGCGGATCCAAGCAGCTGGAAACCCTTCTTGGTGACGAGAGTCGTAAGCTGTTCAAGGATTGGAGTTGGGGGCGTCAGATTGTTGACCTGCTTCGAGATTTTCCGGCGCCGAAGACAGAGGCTCAGGAGTTGATTGATATTCTGAGGATGTTGCCAGCGCGACTTTACTCGATTTCCTCCAGTCCGCGGGAACATGATGGAGAAGTCCACCTGACAGTGGCGGCAGTGCGCTATGAGGGGCATGGCTTTTCGAGAAAGGGAGTAGCCTCAACCTGTCTTGCTGATTTGGTCGTAGAGGGGGATACTGTGCCCGTTTTTGTCTCTCCCAATAAGCGATTCCGGCTTCCCGAGAATGACGCCCTGCCCATCATTATGGTTGGACCGGGAACAGGGGTTGCCCCTTTCCGGGCTTTTGTCGAGGACCGGTCTACGAGGGAGGGAAGTGGTCCCAGTTGGCTGATATTTGGTGACCAGCGCTTTACCTATGACTTTCTTTACCAGCTTGAGTGGCAGGATCATCTCAAGTCCGGGGCGCTGACTCGACTTGATGTGGCGTTTTCCCGGGATCAGCCGGAAAAAATATACGTGCAGGACCGGATTCGGGAAAAGGGTCAGGAGATATGGGAATGGTTAGAAAAGGGAGCTCACTTCTATGTCTGCGGTGATGCCTCCCGGATGGCTCCGGACGTCCACGCGGCACTTTTGGATGTGGTGCAATCATGGGGAGGCCGGACTCCCGAGGCAGCGGACACCTATCTTGGGGAGCTGAAAAGCAACGGACGATATCAACGAGACGTTTACTAATTTCACATTTCAGGCAAATGAGCACAGCAGAGCGTAAACTGGCGGCAAATGAGGGTATCAAGGACCGTAGCGATTATCTAAGAGGAACGATCGCAGAGGGACTCTCGGATCTTTCGACCGGGGGCATCTCTGCTGACGATCAACAGTTACTCAAGTTTCACGGCTCTTATCAGCAGGATGACCGAGATGCTCGGTCAGCCCGGCGAATGCACAAACTGGAAAAGGCATTTTCCTTCATGATCCGAATCCGGGTTCCCGGAGGAGTGTCTACTCCAGAGCAATGGATTGAAGTCGACCGAATGGCTACGGAGTATGCTAACGACACAATCAAACTTACAACGCGGCAGGCCTATCAACTTCACGGAATCATAAAGAGTAATCTGAAAAGAACGATCCGGGAAATCAATGAAACCGCGCTGGATACCATCGCAGCCTGTGGTGACGTAAACCGCAATGTGATGTGTAACGCGAATCCTGATGCCTCTGCGCTTCATGCCGAAATACTGCAGGTATCAAAGGACCTCAGTGATCACCTAACCCCTGCTACTGGGGCCTATCACGAGATATGGCTCGATGGAGAAAAGGTAGAATCAAGCATACGGCAGGAAGAGCCGATCTACGGGAAGCACTATCTGCCCCGCAAATTTAAGATCGCGGTGGCGGTGCCGCCCAATAATGACGTTGACGTATATGCCAATGACCTCTCTTTCATCGCGATTACAGGAAAGAAGGGCCTCGAAGGCTTCAATGTGGCTGTAGGGGGGGGGATGGGCATGACTCACGGCCAGGAAGAAACCTATCCCAGGGTAGCGGATGTGATCGGATTTGTGGCGGCCGATAAGGTCGTGGATGTTGCAGAAAAAATTGTGCTGGTGCAACGGGACCATGGGGACCGCCACGAGCGAAAGCATGCCCGGCTGAAATATACTGTCGACGATCACGGAGTCGATGGGTTCAGCGCACTTGTAGAGGAGCGACTGGGTTACACGCTAGAGGAGGAACGCCCCTATGAGTTTACTGAGAATGGGGACCGTTATGGGTGGTCGGAGAACGGGGATGGTACTGCTAACTATACGTTTTACGTTCCCGGGGGGCGGGTCTGCGATACGGACGAGGCCCGCTGGCGAAGTGGATTTCTCGCAATAGCCAGAATGCTCGACGGCGAATTCCGTCTGACGGGAAACCAGAACCTTGTCGTGGCGAAGATTTCCAGAGACCAGCGTCCAGCGGTGAAGCAATTGATCGATGAATACGGGCTTGATACCCACAAGCAGCATACGGGATTACGACTACACTCGTTAGCCTGTGTCGCCCTTCCAACTTGTGGTCTTGCTTTAGCAGAGGCTGAGCGACATCTGCCCGATGTTGTAACCGAACTGGAAGAGGTGATTGAGGAATGTGGCCTGAGGCATGACGCGATAACCATTCGTATGACTGGTTGTCCTAACGGCTGCGCGAGGCCTTATATCGCGGAAATAGCCTTTGTGGGTCGGGCCCCAGGTAAATATAACGTCTACCTTGGCGGAGGGTTCTCCGGACAGAGGCTTAGTAAGCTTTACCGCGCCAGCGTTAAGAGCGAGGACATCAGAAGTCTCCTCGAGCCGATCATCAGGGACTATGCGGGGAGCCGTGAGGCAAAAGAGAGCTTTGGAGACTTCGTCATTAGGAAAGCCTACGTAAAAGCGACGTCCAACGGGTTGGATTTTCATCAGGATGTCGCCAGTGAGGAGGAATGAGACTGCTAGAGGATCATGAGAGCTGAAAAACAATCAGAAATAGGAACTGAGGATGATCTGAGTGTTCTGAACACGCAGCTTCGTTCTCTGGAAGCCGGGGAGCGGGTCGAGTTTCTTGCTGAGAGGTTTACGGGCCGGATTGTAGCCACCACGAGTTTCGGCTTACAGTCTGCGGTGATGTTAAAGCTGCTCCGAGAGCATGCGCCTCGTATCCCGGTGGTCTTCATAGATACTGGATATCTTTTCCCTGAGACCTACCGCTATGCTTCCCTTTTGGAGAAGGAGCTGGATTTCAGCGCTCATGTCTACTCCCCACGTGTGACAGCGGCCCGTCAGGAGGCTCTTCATGGAAAACAGTGGGAGAATGGGGGGACGGATCTGAACAATTATGCCCGGGTGCACAAGGTGGAGCCCATGAACCGGGCTCTGCAGGATCTGGGTGCCGATGCATGGATCAGCGGTCTCAGGCATCAGCAGTCAAGAGGGCGTTCCCAACGTGACATGGCCGAGCGGCAGGCAAGAACTCTCAAGGTGTATCCGATTATCGATTGGAATAGTGAGAAAGTTGAGCGCTTTATCGATGATCATGATCTTCCGCGACATCCTCTTGCCGCGGCCGGGTATGTCACGATGGGAGACTGGCATTCAACCAGTCCCGGGAGTTCGAGCTCGCAGGAGGCAACACGGTTCAAAGGCGAAAGGTATGAATGCGGCCTGCATCTCGAATCAGGTCAGCAGGATTTTCAGATATAATTCATTGAAGCGGGCCAACTTGAAAGGTAGGTCTCGCGTCCATACAAACTAAAACCAGTAAAATAATGAACGCAATTTCGGGCAGCATGGTCGATATGGTGGGGAATACCCCGATGGTGAAACTAAATAATATTACCGACGGGTGTAAGGCCGAGGTAATTGTGAAATCGGAAGGGTATAATCCGCTTCTGAGTATCAAGGACCGGATAGGAAAGTCCATGATCGAGACAGCGGAGGCTCAGGGTCTCCTCAGGCCCGGGGGTACAATTATCGAACCAACCTCGGGAAATACCGGGATCGCTCTGGCGTTCGTGGCAAGGTCGAAGGGCTATCGGTGTATTCTGACCATGCCCGAGACGATGTCGATTGAACGTCGGGTGCTGCTGAAAATGCTGGGAGCGGAGATCGTTCTCACCCCGGGGCCCAAGGGGATGGGAGGTGCGATCGCGAAATCAAAGCAACTTCTTGAGGGAGACCCGGAGGCCTTTGGCCCCGGGCAGTTCGACAATCCTGCGAACCCGGAGGCACACCGGAAAACCACCGCTGAAGAAATATGGAAGGACACTGGGGGCGACCTTGATGTGTTCGTATCCGGCGTTGGAACTGGAGGAACAATTACGGGAGTCTCTGAGGTGATCAAGTCGCGGCGAGATTTACATACAGTTGCGGTTGAGCCCTCCGCCAGTCCGGTGCTTTCCGGAGGTGCCCCGGGACCACATAAGATTCAGGGAATCGGGGCCGGATTTGTTCCCGGAAACCTCAACACCGATATCGTTGATGAGGTTGCTCAGGTCTCCAATGAAGACGCCTTCGAGACCGCTCAACAGCTCTGCCTTCTGGAAGGATTTCCAGCTGGGATTTCGAGTGGCGCGACGGTTCATGCCGCCCTGCAGATCGCGAAGCGCGACGAAATGGCGGGGAAGCGAGTAGTCGTGATTGCTGCCAGTACTACCGAACGCTATCTCAGCACTCCACTGGCGGAAAGTGTGAGAGAAGAGGTGGCGGCTTTGCCGGTATCAGAAATATAGGGATCAGATGAAATACATTGGCTCTCCGGCCTCCGAGGCCATCGATTCCAAGGTGATACTCCCCAATCGTTCATGCACGATCTTGGACAGTCCATGCCAAATGTCATTGACGGCTGGACCGGATGCTCCTGAGCTATTGTCCGGGGTGGCGAGAAGTCCCGGCTCTGCAGCTTGGACCACTTCGCGGAGAGAGACCTTGGACGGTGGGTGGGATAACAAATACCCCCCCGCCTTGCCTCTTTTACTGTCAACCAGCCCGAATCGTTTCAGCTCGTTGAGAATCTGCACCAGAAAGCTAGGAGAAATATCTTCCTGCTGGGCAATGTCCTCGAGCTTTACCACCGTGGCTCCATCGTAATGTCTCGCAAGGCAGACTGCAGCTCTACAGGCATACTCCAGTTTCTGGGAAACTTTCACCGTTAGAACGTAAACATATGTCCGATACCGGCACCAGTTCACAATCCGCAGATGCCCCGGAAGGGACAAGTCAGCGGGTGGAACTTCTCTGGAGAGATATGCGTATCCGTGCTGAGGAAATAGCCGCGGCAGAGCCTGGGCTACTAGCCCTTCTCAAGGAGGTTATTCTGGATCAGGAATGCCTGTCCTCTGCTCTGGGAATACGATTGGCGCGTAAGCTGGCTCGGCAGGACTCTCCAATTGAGAATCTGGTCCCACTGCTTGCTGGTCTTCTCAAGGATAATCCAGCTCTGGTTGAAAGTGCCAGCGATGACCTGGAGGCCATTCTGGAGAGAGACCCGGCGTGCAACTCGATCCTCGAGCCTCTGATGTATTACAAGGGCTTCTTTGCCGTTACGACTTATCGAATTGCCAATCATCTGTGGCACGATTCTCGTCGTGCCATGGCTCTCTACCTTCAAAGCCTCGCAAGTGAGGTCTTTGGTGTGGATATCCATCCTGCAGCTAGTATTGGTTCTGGAATCCTTCTTGATCATGCTACCAGTTTTGTGGCGGGAGAAACCGCTGTCATAGAGGATAATGTTTCCATCCTTCACGAAGTGACCTTGGGAGGAACTGGTAACGAGGTAGGAGCTAGGCACCCGATTGTGCGCTCCGGTGTTCTCATTGGGACTGGAGCTAAGATTCTGGGCCCGGTTGAAATCGGGCAGGGCGCGAAGATAGGCGCGGGTAGCGTAGTGCTCGGGGATGTCCCGCCTCACACCACTGTTGCCGGTGTTCCCGCGGAAATCGTGGGAGCGAGCAGGGAAGAGAGTCCAGCTCTGGCGATGAATCAGAGCTTCGAAGTGGATGAGAGCCTGAGGTCCTCGAGTTTATAAGGATCAGAATCAGGCATCTTTGAAGTTTTCAGTTTCTTCTTTTGGCTCTGTCAAATCGTGATGAGCGACCGCTTTTCCATTTCCCATCGGTTGTCGGGGGCGTTTCCACGGAACCAGACGGTGGAGTAGTCAAGGCGGGACCAGGTTTTGAATCCGGACTGGACGATGTTTGCTGCTGCGCTTCCGCTGCGGTGGTATTCTCCAGGAGATTCTTCTCTCTTATTTTTTTGCGGGCGACGGCCTTTTTCCGGCGCCGCGCTTTCCTGGTCGCTGTTCCAGCGGGAACGAGAATAGGAATTCGCCAGCCCATCCGGGTGATGAGAGCATCAAATAACACGGCAGCCAGTAAGAGCAGAAAGAGGGGAACTCGTAGTGTGGTTGAGGCGGTAGAAGGTGGACGGATCCACGCGGTGGAGAGATCGACCAGTTCTCGGCCACCACTCAGGCGTGCTACCTCCCTGAATTCGGACAGACGCTCAGGGTCAAAGGACCATTCTGCCGAGTTGGCTACTGCGACTGGGCCGAAAGGCAGCGCGTGAGATCCAGCCTGAACAGCCCCTCGGATAACCTGCCCTTCATCCAGATCGCGAGTTACTGAAAAATGGCCGGGTGCCACTCGCTTCCAGGCGACCTCGTAGGGATCCCCGCCACCCTGTCCTTCAACCAGTTTAATTCGAGGTGGAGTTTCCGACAGGCGCTGGTTCCAGTCCTCGCCCTCGTAGAGGAGGTCAACCGTAAGTCGTGTCCCCTCGAGTCGATGCCGGAGCCCAAGCCCGGGTGGGGTTTCCGAACCCATGAGCCATCGGGTGATTGTCTGGACGAAATTTCCATAGTTCTTCCAGGAGCGGATTTGATCAGAGTGCTCTCCGCCAAGTGGAAAGGAGACCGCCATACACCGGCCAATACCCCGTCTCCAGTGCGCGATCAGGGGGCCGAGGTAATCGTCGGCAGCCACGAGGGAAGTGGTTGCCAGTTTCTTGGCGTAAGACAGGTTGTAGCCGTCAACTTGCGGTAGGAACTCAAATGCCTTTGGCGAGATTTCTGTCCATTGTCCGGTGGCGAGTGTTTCTACTGGATCCTTGATGAAAGATGAGCGGGCGACGGTGACTGTTTCCTGCGCGAAAATTTTTGGTATTTCGAGGGGCCGATTGGTGAAGAACATGCGCCCGTTTCCGCGTGTTGCAATATCTTCAAGCAGCGAGGCATCAGAGTCGGACCTCGTCCCTAGTCCAATCACCGATACGGTCCCGCCATTATCAGTAATTTCCTTCAGAAGCTGCTTGTAGTTTCCAGGCTCTTCAGAGTCCGCAGCATCAGAGAAAAGAATGATGTGGCGAGTTCCAAGTTCTGTCTCCTTCAGCTCGTCCCAAGCCGCCTTGAGGCCCCGGTAGACATAAATTCCTCCTCCTCGGGACTCCACCCTGCGTGCTGCATTCATCCATTGGTTCTTCTTATCTCCTATCTCAGTGAGTCGGATGATGCTGTGCGCTTCGCTATCAACCGCATGAATGGAAATCTGGTCCTGAGATCCAAGCAGCTCAATGGCCTTGGCCGCTCCAGTGTTAGCAAGCTGCATCTTGGTCAACTGTTTCCCGCCTTGGTCCACGGACGCGCCCATGGACCCCGATCTATCCATGACGATTGCCATGGCTACCGCTAGTTTACGATGCTCATTCTTCAGCTCCATTGAGACTGGGAGAAGCTGGTCGATCGAAGATTCAAAATATCCTCCCGAGCCAAAGGACTGTTTGCCTCCAGCCATGAGTAACCCTCCGCCCTGTTCATTCACAAAGAAATCCAGTGCGGCGAGAAAGTCCCCCGGAATCTCAAAGGCGGGCACATTGTTGATGATAAGAGCACGGGTTCCCGATAACTGCCCTACATCGAGTTGAAGAGGATTGCTGATTGTTTCTACAGTGAAGCCCTGCTGAGAGAGAGCTTCGATGAGGGGGTCATCAGTATATTTGGTAACGAGGAGAACCCGTGGCCCCCCGGTTACTTCAATCCAGCGCTCGGCCTTGTTATTTCCAGGGTGAGAGTCGTCTGGGGGAGTAATAGAGGCGGTGTATCGGTAGGATCCGACTTCGGGAAGGCGGTCTGTGAACTCGATCTTACCCACTCCGCCTTCAAGAGTAACCGTGATGTTCTCAGCGATTGCGCTGCCATTCCGCATGATCTGCATGGGAACCGTGGCGTCACTGAATCCCCGTATGGTAATTCCCAGAACAAAGGGCTCCATTGCTTGGACACGCATGGGAGTCTGGATCTTTGCGATACGGAAGTCGTTATCGGTTTCTTCACGCACGAGACGAAAATCCAGTGGGATCCCGCGCGCCTTGAGTTTGGCAGCAGCCTCGACAAGGGGCTCGGTGGCATAGCCGTCGGTAAAGACGAGTATTCTGTTTGGGCGATTGTCATCGGCTAACGCAAGGACGTTCTGGATGGCCAGGTTAGTGCGAGTTAAGTTCCGGTTTCCGGTGAAAACGGCAGAATCACCGAGGCCCTGCTCGAGCACTTCAGCGGCATAATCCACAAAGAAGAGCTGATCTTTCCGGGAGGGCTTTGCCTTGCTTAGGAGCTCCCACCATTCGGGAAGACCTGTGTCGATCAGTTCCTCGGTAGATTCGGAGCGGTCGAGTAGAACCCAGAGATCGAGGCTGTCCTCTGCTTTTTCGAGCTGGGGGTCCGAGAGAAGGATGGTTGCGGTCAGGAGTGCAAAGGCCCTGAGGGGGCGCCACAGCTGAAGGTTAGGCCAGAACCACCCAGCAAGAAGAAAAGCCCCGAGCAAGAGGAACCATTCTGGAGCATCAAAGTGCATGGTGCAGGAAAGGAGAAGAAAAAGAGGATGGGGGAGAAGGGAGAATCATTCGGTTATGTAGCTGGCTCTCCTTTCGCGAGCTTCAGTGCGGTGTTGGTGCGCTGGCATTATATTCCTCCTCGTCCTTGGGTCGGTCTTTTATAAAGTGCCATGAGACAAGAAGGGAGACGATAACAAGGACCGTCCAAAGGCGCCAGAGATGATCTTCACGGGTTGTCCTGTCAACAGCTTCTCCGCCCAATGTGGAGATACGGTCTTCAGAGTTACAATTCTGCAGGTCGGCTTCCCGGGTGTCAGCGAAATGAGACCCGGACTCGAGCAGAACCTCATCCCCTTGGCTGATCCTGAAGAATCCCGGCGTTCCGGGGGCCTTAAGAAAACGGGCCTGTGCTACGGGAGTAATCACTGAGTCTTCCTGAGTAGCCTGTTGATCAGAACCGAACCGGGTCAGAACAAGTGGGGGAGACCCGCGGTCATTCCGGAATGCAATCTGGATGGGCTGTCCGACCTCGGTGTTCAGAGACTCGTAGGCTATCTTCAACTTCCGCAGATTCTCAGTAAATCGGTGGAGCAGCAGGGCGGTGCACTCAAGTTGCTCCGCATTAGAGAGGGTCAGGTCAAAGTTGAAGATTAGCTGCTGGAGGCGGCGTGGCCCTTTGCTTTCCAAGTTCGGGGGAGCAACCGATGTGCGAAGTGCAATCATGGGGCGGTTACCCTGCCAGAGGAGAATCGCATCATTTTTGTTGAGTTGTATCTGGGTGGAGTCACGTGCTTGAAGTGTCTGCCAGTTGACTCCTTCCATGAGCGGATGCTTCTCTGCCACAATCCGGCCGCGCAGATACTTGCCGCTTCTCGTAGCTTCGGTGAGCATGATTATGCTGTTTCCCGATGGAAGTGATGGTTGAAGCGGGTCGTAGGTCACCAGCGAGAGGTCTGCCTGTGAGAGGTCGCCGGTGGCTTCGATATTATGAAGTCGGCTGAATTTCTCACCGATAGAATTATAATCTCCGGTCAGCTCCTGGAAACACTTGAGGGTCTTGGCGCGTGGTTTCACCATATGGAGCTGATCATCCAGATAAAAGTCATCGGGTGAGATCTTCACCTGCAGTCTCGTGGCGTCAGCCGGAAACGTTGAGCTTATCGTTGTTATGGAATTTGCTTTCAGAGCAATCTCCTGAGGTTGGCTGCTGCTTCCATCGGGGAAGACTACGTGCCATGTCCGGGATTGGCTGCTTTTCGAGTAGTTCCGAAGAAGAGCCTTCCACCGGATTGAATCTTCAGTTGCTTCGAACGCTAATCCCGTAAAGCCGATATTGTCTCTCGGGTTTCCGATAGAGAGAGAGCCTGCATCAAAGGGAAGATCCCCGGGGTCGCTGTCGGTGACATAGATGAGAATGCCTTCCCTGTTGACCCGGCTTCGGGCTAGGCGCAGGGAGTTCTCAGGTTCAGTCAATCCGCTTGTGGGGCTCCAATTCTCCAGAGATTTCAGGGCTTCCTCGATGTTTTCGCCGGCGTAGATGACCGGTTTATCCTCTGCGCTTTCGAAGATGTAGAGCTGGAGACGAGAGGCATTTCCCTGCAGGTCTGGTAGCTGCTCTTGAAGGCGATTCGCCAAACCCTCCTTAAAGACACTCATTGACGCGGAGCTGTCGAGGACGAGAGCTACCTGTTGGGTAGAGTTAGGTTTTATGTAGCGTGGGAGAACGAGGAGCCATGTGAGAAGAAGGACCATCAGGATTTGCAACCATAAGGGGACAGAATTGGTAAGCCGCTCAAAACGGCGGCCACTGACGGACTCTCGCTGCGTATGGGCAAGAAGAAACAGGGTGCTTACCGGGAGCACTTTTGCCTGCCGCTGCAAAAAGTGAATCAGGATGACCGCGGGAATCCCGAGAAGGGCAAAGAAGCCAGCGGGATTTGTCAGAATGATATTCATTAAAGGTCCGGCACGCCAACCCGGGTAATGAAGATTCGATAGATCCCAACCGTTGGAAATGCCGGTGGAGATATGCTCTCCGCTACGGTGAAAGGATTCAATCGGTCTTCTTGCTACTATGACCTTTCTGATCTTGCTGCATGAGTCCGTAATGAATCTGGGCAACTATTCCCATGTAATGATCCATCTTGTAATCTGTTGCGGCCTTTCTCATGTGATGGACAGCTTTTTTTGAGTCGCCAAGTGCTTCGTAATAGAGGCCAAGATAAAGGTGAGCGTAACATAGATGGTTGCGCTGGGTGGTCTTGTCTGCCGGATTCCCAGTGGCCGCGGCAAGGACCTCTTTGGGAGAACCGGTGCCCTTGAAAAGGGCGTGAACTTGCTTCAGAGGGATCCTGCGATCTCCGGCATAGGGATACATTGCCGCTTGAGCCTTTTGGATGGATCCGCCCTTAGTCTGCACCGCACAGATGAAATGCCAGACCGCGTTCTCGACATCGGTTCCGTTGACAGTCTGGTGAATTTCAAACTGTTCTACGCCCTCTTTGAATCTACCTGCATAATAGAGGGCGATTCCCCGCTGCCAATGATGAGGGGCCTGCTGTGGGACCATTTTAACAACCCGGTCCCAGTCCTTCAGGGATTCCGTGATCCGCCCTGCAAAAAAATGCTCGATTCCACGGCGGTTGAGAAGTTGAGGGCTCTCGTCCTCTGTTTTGGCAGGATTTTCTCCGGAGAGGGGAAGGGCTGTCGCGACTGCAACAAGAGCATAAAGGATTTTCCTCATCTGGAGAATTTCACCCTTCTATCTCCACGTTGCAACGCTCAAGGCCAACTAAATGAACGGAGCCGAGGGGTCGAAGGTCTTCTCTTCCTCATGTGGACACTTCGAGAGCGCCTGCTGGAATGGCCTCGTTATAAAGTCCGGACTCCAAGGTTCCCTCTGCGTCGACTCTCGCGAGAGTGGCATGGTAACGGCTGGTGGCGGTTTTCCAGATCGCGAAGTGGTTTGCGTAGGCCTTCTTGTAGCGGGCGAGGACGGAGGGTTCAATTCTGTGAGGATGGCGCGTCTCTTGCTCAGCATCAACGAACTCATAGTTGCCCTGCCAGTCAGGACTGCACTCGGAGCGGACAAAGGGAGCGAAAATCACGGGGCTCCCTTGTCGTTGGCCGAGGAGGCGAATCAGCTGCACCGGGTCGGCCGAGAAAAGAAGATCGGAGAGAAAGACCCGGAAGGCATTTGCTCGAAAAGCAATACGTGAGAGGTCTGGGGCAAGGTCGGAATCCTCCTCCTGCAGAGAGTCTGCGGTTTCCTGCCAGTGATGGTTGTAGACCGCATCGGGGGGCAGGGTTCTGGTGTTGTTCCCAACCACGAGGTGGATCTGGAGAGAAGCTCCCGACCTTAAAGCGCTTTCCACGATAAAATAGAATAGCTCTGAGGATCGGCGAGCCTTGGATGATTCGAAGAACATGGATTTCGAAACATCAAATACGAGGTCGACAACAGGGCGAACCTCCTCGCGGTAGAGTTTCATGGTGTAATTCCCCGTGCGGGCGAAAGCCTGCCAGTTAATATGACGGGGGTCATCACCGGGGGCGTAATTCCGGTGATCTTGAAAGTCCATGGAAGATCCTGCTCCTGCGCCCTGGAACTCCCCGGCTTGCCCCCTCCATACACGGGAGCGCAGGGGTAATCTGAGTTTCTCGGCGCAAACGGCAGCGGAGGTTGATGCGTTCCGTAGGGATTTGAGGTCCAAGGCTTAAAAGGGAAGGGGTGGTCAATGGTCCGGATCATGAGCTTCCATAAGAGAATCATCCAGACCTCGTTGAGCCACCGATTCCAGAGTGGAGAGCTGACTCAATTGGTGTAGGGACCTTATAAGAATGACAAGTAAGTAAACACTGGTAATTCCTATTGCAGCAAGCAGAACGGGAAATGGCTCTGTGGCAGATGCCGATTCGGGAGCGAGAGGGAGCAGGGTCATTGGGATGAAACTAAAGATCCAGAGCAGCAATTCTCCGGAAAAATTGTCGTAAAGAACAACTAGTATTTTGCTCAGGATTAACGAGACCAGGAGGATGAAGGAGTAGCTGCTAAAGCGGTTTTCGGAGTTGCGAGCGAAGAGTTGGATAATCGCTGCAGGAAAAGCAAGGGTTCCGATTCCAAGTAAGGCAATAGTGTAGTGCCGGGGGCTTGAGTGGGTCAGGGAGATCAGCAGGCAGAGCACCAAGACCAGAGCGAGGAAGAACAGGGAACCAGTAGCCCAGCCCGGGTAGAGAAAGCGGCCTGCAAGCCGACCAAGGGCTCCAAAGCGAAGAAATTTCCAGCAAATGATTGAAGCAAAATTGACCCGTTCACTAAAGAGGTCGAGGGCAATACAGGCAGTAATTCCGAGGGCGATGAACAATGCGAGACTCCCTCCGGTCGGGCAGAGAAGAAGGTATGTGAGAGTCAGGGCGCCTAATCCAATGAGTCTTTTTCGGGTAGCCCTGTTTTCGCTGGAGGGAGCTATTGCGGTGGCGCCAAGGTCGAGAAAAAAATAGCAGATGTAGCAGGCAGCGACAAGAAACGCGATTGCCGCGAGGGACTGATCTCCCCGGGTAAAGCTGAGCATTTCTATGAGGATTGGAATATGAGATGTGAAGCCAAAGAGAAGATAACCCATCATCAGGGCGCCCCCGGCGACCACAAGAAGACCTCGGAGCAAGGCGCTGCCAATTGCCGAGATGCCCACCGTTAGGGCTGTCAGAGCGCCGGAAACGACGAAGAGACAGAACCATAGGATGAGTTCAGGGAATAGCTGCATGCCACCGAAGAAATAAGGAATGATGAGGTAGGGAAGCACGGCACCAGCAATCAGAGCAGATTGACTTACAATCGAGAGCCACTTCCCGGACACGATACGCCACGCGGTGAGACGGGTCAGGCTCATGAGGTCGATAGAGTTTTCCCGCACTTCAGTCGCGATTGATGAGATGCCTCGCAAGGGCTGGAAGAGGAGGACAGCCAGACTATAGATGATGAGGATAAAGCCCGTAACGAATCTGCCAGTTGTTGCAGTGTCCAAGCGTCCTTCACTCAGTCCAATGGAGGAGGCGATCAGAAGAACAAAGGTTAGGATTGCCTGTAGGAGAAGAAAAAGTATGACAAAGGAGTTCGTCCGTGTGCCCTGTCTTAGCTCCTTTACGAGCATAGGGCTCAAGCGATCCGAGAACTCGTTAACTCGTTCGAATGGAAGAGCGGGTAGTTGAGGGGGAGTTTGCGATGAGCTCTGCTCTGCCATGCTATCGGCGGAATGGGTTAGGCTGTAGGAGGCGTGGCCTCAGTGCCGCTATGTTGCTCGCTTGAAGGGGCATCGGGTGTAGATAAGTCAGGAGGGGCCGTCAGTCCCGCCCCTCCCTGCTCCAGCTGCCCTAGGATATCAATGAAGGCATCTTCAAGATTTCGCTCCTCCCGGTGGAATTCAATTACCGGGACTCCATCTTTGACCATTCCCTTCAGGACTTCAGCTGCTCTTGCAGGATCAGGATTGGGGAGTCTTAACCTCGCACCTCGTTTCCGTGTTTCCACTACTTCCGCCCCGGGATTCAGGATCACCCAGTCCGCGACAGATTCCGGGTTGTCGTTAACCTGAACATCATAGAAGACCCCGCCGGTTGCATCAGATCCATAGCGGAGTGAATCCGCGTCTCCGTGATGTACGATACGCCCGGCATTAATGAAGAGAAGAGTGTCGCACATTTCCCCTAGTTCCGAGAGAATGTGAGAAGAGATAAAGATGGTTTTGCCTTCTTCGGCTAGAATGCGGATGAGGTGTTTGAGCTCTACCCGAGCCCGGGGATCGAGTCCTGCAGCAGGTTCATCCATGATGAGAACCTGGGGGTCATGCAGTAAAGCGCGACCGAGGCAGAGTCGCTGAGTCATACCCTTCGAGAGCTTGTTGGAAATGCGGTCTGCCAGCGGCATGAGGTCTGCAAATGCCATAACCTCTTCGATCCGTCCTTTTCGCTCTTCTCCCGTATAACCCAGGGCCCTCGCGTAGAAGTCGAGGTACTCAAGCACGGTCATATGATCGTAATTGCCGAAGTTGTCGGGCATCCATCCGATGAGAGAGCGCACCTTGTCAGGATGGTCGACAACATTGATTCCGCAGATTTCCGCGGATCCCATGGTGGGATAATCCAAGGTGGCCAGCATTCGCATGGTTGTGGTTTTTCCGGCACCGTTTGCACCGACAAAGCCACATACCGACCCGTGGGGAATGTCGAAAGAGATCCCATCGACGGCCTTGAGGACGCCAAAATAGCGGAAGAGGTTACGAACTGATATTGCAGCAGACATGAACGCGACCAGAGCTAGGTAGTCATGGATTGGAGGGGTTTTCAGGGGAGAGTTGGCCGGTGATAAAGGTCGAGGTCGTTTGCCAGTCCAGACTCGACAGGCTGTCGATTCCATCTGTCTCAGCCGCAAAACCGTAAAAATAGCCCAATCGGTCGCGGGAGAGGTCGAGGCGTGTCCGGTTTCGTGGCCCGAAGCGCTCCCGGAGCTCATTGAACCAAGAGGTGAATTCGGTCTCCTCAACAGGGCTCATGGTGGTATTTCGCCCCTGCTGAACATCGGAAGTGGTCCAGAGCTGTCCCCCCGAATCCCGGTAAAAGACTTTTTTGATTATGAAGTCGAAGGTGGAATTGACGGTGGGGTTGCCGGAGTTCCCTACAAGGGAAATTCGTTCCCTAGACGGTCTGATCGTCTCGAAGATATGGCCATGCTCACTACTGCTCTTAAACCAATCACCGGTTGCCTTGAGTCCGCCAGCGGTGATCTCGATATTGTAGCGCCCCTTACCCCCGCCATTTCCCTCTGTGATCCGTGCCCAGCGCGATTCGCCTATCGTCAGAGGACTCAGGTAACCTGGCTCGCTGGTCGTGAATCCGGTTTTAAGGAGAACGCCAGTGCGGGCAATTTGCTCCTGTGAGATATACGTGGTGTTGTCCGGACCGACCTCTCGCAGAATAAGGCGCTGGCCGTAGCCACCAAATCCATCCTGGAGAAGGATCAGGCCGAGCAGGATAACGCTTGCGCCCAGGGAGATTAGAGGCGTTGAAATAAAGAGTTTGTGGCGTTTCCCTGCTCTGGCGAAGACGAAAAGATTGATCGGTCCGACAAGGACGCCGAAGACCACAAGGACAATGATTACGAGGATGATCTGGGAGAATTTTTTCCCAAGGGCATCCTGAAGTTTCCAATTCGAACGGAAGTTTTCCCTTAGATCTGAGACTCGTGGACCTCCTGTTTTCTTCACGTTGCTATCAACAAGTTGCACGACCTCCGGAGCCTCCAGAAGACCATTGCTCGGAAGCGGCTTGAGAAGGGTCGTCCCCCAGCCGGAGTCAGATACAGACACCCTCGCAGCATTCCCTCCAAACCCAAGGGTGTTGAGGTTAGTTCCAGAATTGGTGGTATAAATAATGAGGGCGCCCCCCAGTCGATTCCATTTTCGCAGGGCATTGCGGGCACCCGCAGGTAGCTCATTCCATTCCAAGTCAGTCAGGATACAGGCGTCGTAGCCGATGTAGGCCCGCCAGTCGTCAGGCATTGATTTGGCCAAAAACCCTCCTCCGAATTCTGCCGAGAATCGCCACCCTCCTCCGCCTCCTGGCGGGGCGCCGTAAAGATAAAGCGAGGTGGCTTTGTCCAGAGCATTGCCGTTCGAGGTTTGAATTTTCTCGCTGTAGATTACAGCAGGCCAAATTGTTGAGGACTCTTGAGCCATCTCGGTCGTGAGACGGTCTGAGGATTGAGGAAGAGGAGCAGAGGGGTTGACGGTGACATCGAGGATGGACTCCAGTTGTTCGTAATGCCGGGTATTAAGGACGCTTACGACTGGGATGATCAGGTCCACTCCTGCGACAGAGGTCGCATTGCAGATGACGGAAAAGCTTGACCGGAGCCTGTTGCGCTCACCGGAAGACGAATCAGAGGAGACGAAGGAAAATTTCCAAGTGCGATCAATCGGACTGTCATTGATGATCTTTACCCGAACCGGGTGGTATCCGGAAGGGGGCAGGCTCTCGATAAGAGAGCTCATCTCGAGAGAAATAAGGGGGTCTCCTGGTTTAGTGTAGGTTTTCTTGATGGAAAGCCCCCCAGACTGCGCGCCAATAGTGCCAACCTGGATGCCGATAAGGGCCAGTGTCAGGGGGATGACCGCACGGTGGCTCATTCGACCACAAATTCAGCTGGAGACCGATTGTTGCAGGGTCCTCGGATTTTTACCCGCCTGGAAGGGGATTTCCTCGAGGAGGAGAGAGATGATCCCATTGCTGGTGAGTCCTTCCACCCTCGCATTATAATCAAGGATGATGCGATGCCGGAGAACCGAGGGTGCCACAAACTTGACGTCTTCAAAGCTGGCGTGGGTACGCTCATTCATCAGGGCCCGAGCCCGGGCGGCGGCAGCGAGAGAGAGCGCGGCACGCGGACTGGCTCCGAACTTAATATTTCCTGCAGACTCGGACTGGCCAGGATGAGTAGCGTCTACCAGGCGGGCGATGTAATTGGCTACAACATCAGGCAGGTAAATTCGTCGCACGAGAGCAAGAACGTCGTTGAGGGTGCTTGCTTCCATGATGGGATTTACCTCCGGCTCAGAGCCCAGATCACGGTCACTTACGATTCGTTCGAGCGTATCGACATCATTGCGCGTGATCTCCAGCTTGAAGAGAAAGCGATCGAGTTGGGCCTCAGGCAACGGATAAGTCCCCTCAAGTTCGATTGGGTTCTGGGTGGCGAGAACGAAAAAAGGCATGGGAAGCTGATGAGTCTCTCCGAGAACCGTGACTCGTCGTTCCTGCATGGCCTCAAGCAGAGCGGATTGGGTCTTGGGGGATGCGCGGTTGATCTCGTCGGCCAGAACGATATTGGTAAAGAGAGGTCCGGGCTGGAAGACGAACTGTCGCTTGCCGTCCTTTTCCTGCAGTACTGGGTTCCCCGTGATGTCACCGGGAAGGAGGTCGGGTGTGAATTGAATCCGGCGAGTCTCCATCTGCAGGATGCGGGAAAGCCCCTTTACGAGCTCGGTCTTGCCGAGCCCGGGGAGACCCTCCAGAAGAATATGGCCACGGGCGAGAATGCCCGCAAGGACCAGCTGAATCAGCTCTTCTTGTCCGAAAAGGACCTGCTGCAGGGCGTGGGAGAGGGACCGGACGTGCTTGCCGGCGTCGGTGACTTCGGTTTCCGAGGCGTGCTCCATGGCGTTCAGGGGAAAATGTGTTGAGAGGGTGTGCTATTTAAAGAAGTCCTTAAGAGCGCTTTTTTCAGAGGGAAGGAGAGACTCCTTCCAGACCCGGGAGCCACCCTCCGACTCACTATCGACTTGTCCACCCGCACGGAGGCCGATCTTTGCCTTGTCGACATCGTGCTCACTATCCTTCAGTTCGAGAAGGTCTCCGGGAAGGGACTTGGACAGATCCTCTGATTTTAATCCCTCCAAGTTGCCGGAATTCACGTCAGGAGTGACTTGACCGAGGACGCCGGGGGCTGAACCAGGTCCACGGCTAGGGCCTCCTTTTCCCCCCTCGCTCCCTTGCGATTGCTGATCGGCTGATCCCTCGTTGAGAAGCTCATCCAGCCAATCCTGACCAGCGTCTCCACCTTGCGAGGGGTGCTTGGCGCTTCCACCCTGACACTGAGCGCAATTTTCGGCAGCCTGCTTCATGCTCTCGCGAAGTTGTTCGAGTTGTTGCGGGTCCAATTGACCGAGATTCTCAGGGTCCAGCTCTCTGAGTTTCTCGAGGAGCTGGCTGTCGGGTTTCATCTTCCCCTGTTCGAGCCCTTGCATGGCTTCATTAAAGACATCCAGCATTCGCTCTCGGGTTGTTTCACTCATTTCGCCAGAATTCTCCTGCAGGTTTTCGAGGGCCTGTTCGGCCCTCCGCAGGTTGCGCTCCAGCTTATCGAGCTCGCCCTGATGCATTTCACTAAGGGCATCGGTGGCCTCAATGCTGGAGTGGCTGTACCATTGGTCCTGATTCTGGTTTCTGAGCTGGTCGATTCTTTCTTCAAGCTCATCAAGGTAATCCTTCTCAACGGTTTGTTCCTCGGCGAGGGATTCGATGTCAGTTTCGAGGTCTTTCCACGCCTGGGGCTCATCCATAGGCAGTTCTCCAGCGTCGCTTCTGGCCGAGACGGGGAGCAGGATACTGGCTCCGAGGAGGATGAGTGCCGCTAGCGGGGGAGAAAGGAGGCGGGACCAACGCCACCGGGTTCCGTCCTGAATTGCCTCTGGAAGATCTGGCCAAGGGGTCAGGCCGTGCTTAGCAGCGCTAAGCTTATTGCGCAGTTTCATACTGGCCTCGATCCGCACCAAGGCATGATCCGGCGATTCAAAATTGCGCCTTGCGCGCCACCAGCTCAGGATGCCGATAGTTAGGAAGACAATTAGCCCTATGATCGAGGCATAAAACCATGAAAAGTTGGAGAGTTCTCGTCGTGCGATCAGAATAAGACAAGAGCCAGCAAGTGCTGTGATGAGGAGGGGGGTAGACAGTTTGTCCAGCCACCAGGCAAGGTTGATCTTGCTGGACACCTTGCTGGCGAGTTTTCGCCATTGGGTATCTCTCGAATGCTCCTCGCTCACTGGAACATCAGGTATAGACGGGTAAAAACCTTAAAGCGAGGGCCTTCTGCGGAGCTTTTTTGGAGGAAGCCGAATGGGAGAGGAGAGGGAGTTTTCTCAGGCGCAGCAGGGAGAGCCACGGGGAGGCAAGATCAGGATTCCAATTCGGGACGAGGAGCTCGCGTAAGTAACTCCCGCAAGGCTTCCGCGGCAGGCTGGTTCTCGTAAAGAACACTGTAGATGGAGTCGATCAGGGGCGTGCGCACTTTGCTGCGTTTGGCGACTTCATAGATTGATTGGCAGTTCGGAATCCCTTCCACGACCATGCCCGCCTCCTTGAGGGTCGCTTCCACGGTGTTGCCCTTTCCGATTGAAATTCCTGCGCGGAAGTTCCGCGAATGGTGTGAGTAACAGGTAGCGATCAAGTCCCCGACGCCTGAGAGCCCGGTGAAGGTATCAGGTTTCCCCCCTAGAGTCGTGCCGAGTCGGATCATTTCAGCGAGCCCACGGGTGACGAGACCAGCCGTGGCATTATCACCGAGTCCAAGGCCGGTGGCGATTCCGGAGGCAATAGCAAAGATGTTCTTCATGGCGCCACCCCATTCGAGTCCGGTGAGGTCATCCGAGGTGTAGCAGCGAAAGCTGGGCGAGGTAAGGAGTCCCTGAAGATAGCCACTCACATTGGAGTTCGCCGATCCAATGACAGTCATGGTGGCAAGGCCCTTGCAAACTTCCTCGGCATGGTTCGGCCCGGAGAGAGCAGCAAGCGGCTGATCGGGAAGGATTTCGGAGATCACCTCGGACATGCGTTTCCCTGTTCCGCGCTCAATTCCCTTTGAGCAGGAGGTCAGGATCACTTCTGGGCCTATTTGAAGAGATGCCAGTTGTTCGGCGGTGGAGCGGATGGCCGCGCTGGGCAGAACAAGAAGGATGAGATCGGCGTCTCTTGTGACATCTAGATCGCTACTGGCCTTGATGCCTGGGTCGAGTAGTTCCCCAGGCAGGTAGCGCTCATTACGATGCCTCGTGTTAATGTCCTCGATAACATCCTTGTTGCGGCCGATCAGGGTGATTTGCGAGGAAGCTGGGTAGAGGAGAGTGGCGAGTGCAGTGCCCCACGATCCGCAGCCCACCACGGCAGTCCGTGGAGCAGGTGGAAAATGATTATCGTTCATCGGGGATTTCCATCGGTTCCTTTTTCGTCACGATCTTATTAGATCCCCGGCTTTCCAGACGGTCTTCAGTGCCCGCGAGAATCCGCTGAATGTTGGAGCGATGGCGCCAGATCGCGAGTAGAGCAGCGACGATGGTGAAAACCAGCAAGGGTTTATTCCATGACCCAGACTCCCAGTAGGTGGGCTGGGATCGGCCTCCTTCAAGATGGCGCAATCGATCAGCGAGGTGAGTGAAAACAGGAATACTGATTACTCCCATAATACTGCCCAGGCTGACGTAGCGGGTGAAATAGAAGGCCGCAGCAAACACCAGGAACGAACCAAGAAAGACCGCAGGGAGAAGGGCAACGAGGACTCCTGCTGAGGTAGCAATGCCTTTTCCTCCTCCTCCCCTGAGAAAGAGGGAGTAGTTGTGCCCTATAATTGCGGCAAGTGCGGTGATAACCTGGAGGGAGTGAACATACAGTTGCTGATCTGCTGAAAACGGTTCAGTTGGATTCGAAAGGAAGGAAATGGGCAAGGCCGGAGCTGTTCCTGCCACCCTAAAGAGATTAGTTGCAACAAGGACAGGTAGGAATCCTTTCAGGAAGTCCAGCAGTAGACAGGAGATGCCGAACCCCTTGCCGACGACTCGAAAGACGTTGGTGGCACCCACATTCCCGGATCCATGTTGGCGGATATCAATCCCCTTGGACCTCGCGATGAGGACCCCGAAGGGGATGGATCCAACGAGATAGGCTATGATTGGAATAAGCCACGGCATGGGATAGGAGTTGTGTTGCCAGTGGCTTTACTGGGATTGAGTGACGGACGCTTTCTTAATGACTGCATCGCGGAGAGGCGCATCAGACATTGAATTTTCGATAAGATCGCCACTGGGAGATTTTACCATCATGCGCTTAACGCCGGTCTCGCTTTGCTTGATCTTGTCAATGGTTTCCATTCCCTCAACGATCATGCCGAATACGGCGTAGCCATCGGGGCTAAACCCCTGGGGGTTGTCTGGGCTTTTCGGGTCGAGACCGGGGTTGTCCACTACGTTAATGAAAAACTGGGAGGTAGCACTGTCCGGATCACTGGTCCGAGCCATTGAAATTGTACCGCGTTTATTTTGAAGGCCGTTCTTGGCCTCGTTCTTAATTGGCGCTTTGGTCTCTTTCTGTGACCCTTTCCCATCGATGAGTTCAAAGCCTCCTCCTTGAATCATGAATCCATCGATAACCCGGTGAAAGATGGTGCCGTCGTAGAATCCATCATTGACGTAGCTGAGAAAGTTTTTGGTGCTGATCGGGGCATTGACAGGGTCGAGTTCAAGGACGAAGGATCCTTCGGAGGTTTCGAATGTAACGCGTGGTCCTTCTGGCTTGTCCCCGGTAGCATTTCCTTCAGGACTTTCGGGTGAAGGGGTAGCCGGGGAAACGGGTGATTCTTTTTCGGTTTCGGTTGCCGAGGGGGCAGGTTCGGGAGCAGGAGTTTCCTCAGTAGGAGTTTCCTGAGCAGGGGTGTTCTGTGCCGAGGATGCTGAGGAGTCTTGCGGAGAGCCTGCGTTTTCTTCCTGCTTACAGCTGACAAGAGCGAGGGCGAGTACGATGGAGGAGGTGATGCCGCGTAATTTCATGCCCGAGTCGTTTAGCGTGCCGGGGTGCACTTGTAAACAAATCCGCGTTTGTGAATGGCTCGTGTAGATAGCCCGGGCCCCAGCCGAGGAAGGAGTTTATCGACAAAAGGTGCCAATATTGAGACGGAACAGGGTAATTCTCAATGTGGCCCTGGGTGACTATCCGCCCGTCTCATTTTACAGGATGTCGGTCGTGACGTTCTAGAGTTTGACAACGAGGGATCGACGGTGCCTCATACGGCCACCCCATGAACGCGAAAAACCCCGTGCGAGCAAAAGGAGGATTTACCCTGATTGAAGTCTTGGTCGTCGTAGCCATCATGCTGACGCTTGGGGCTCTCACTTTCGTTGGAGTTGGCAAGATTACTACCGCTGCCCACAAAGCAGGATCGATATCTGACATCAAGCAGCTGAGTGCGATTTCCCTCGCGGGAGCTGGTGATAACAACGGGGTCTTCCCTAGGGCTCACTTTACAACCGATACCGGAGGGCTGCCCTTCTGGTTCAGCTGGGAGTGGAGAGAAGACAATGGGATCACCCGTGATTTGGCCTACAATGCGGCAAACAAGAGCTGGACGACCGACGGCAAGGACCGGAGTCAAAATAACGTGGACTTGTGGAACTATGGCGGAGTGGACGAGGGCTCTTCCTCTCTTTTTTCTTATGCTTGTGTGATTGATGATCCGGTCTGGACTGAGAATGGTGAGTTCATACCGCCGGAGCCTGCAGAGTGGGCTCGCATTCGCGATGACGTTTACAATGAGGATGATGAATCCTACCGGTTCACCCCTTCCCGGATCGGTCAGAAGGTAGCCTACCCTATCCTCTGGGTTGATCTGGCAGTTGTGTGGAACAGCAAGCGTCTCGGTAATTTCGAAGAAGATGAGAAATTCAAGGGTGTCCACCTTGGGTTCATGGATGGCCACGTAGAGTGGCACCAAGGGGTCCAAGTGCGGAGGCGGTTCAGTAGTCCTGGGCTTACCTTGTTCTGGTAATCCATGGCACCTCTCCGGGCATGATCGTCCGCTAGTGCAGGGCTGGCGATACAGCCGACCTCGGCGGATGGTCTTAGCAGGGTGATTTACACCTCGCTGGCTGCATCGCTTACCTTCCGCGCCTTCTTGATGATACTGGCCACGGTTTCTGAGGGCTGGGCTCCTTTGCTAATCCAGCCATCGGCCTTCTCCAGATCGAGAGTGTAGTTGGCTCCCGGCAAGAGGGGGTCATAGGTTCCGATTTGCTCGATGTAGCGAGCGTCCCGGCGCTTGCGGCTATCAACGGCCACAATCTTGTAGTAGGGCTTATCCTTGGTGCCTTTGCGTGTAAGTCTGAGAGCTACCATGTCCTGTTTGGCGTGGGGCGGCGGAACTTGGAGGAATTCCTCCGGTTTGCCAAGGAATTTTGGTGGGAAAGGGCGATCGGCAGGCTAAAATCTCTATATGAGGCTTCTGGAGGCTCTTTTCTGAGGGTGACGGAGTGGGTTTATATGGGATTCAGGATGATTTCCCGAGCAATCCAGTCATCTCCGCTCCTGATAAACTCAATAAGGCAATTGTATTTAAAATGATGCTGGCGCCGGGGGCCTAGGCTGATTTCGACGGATAGGACCGTTTCGTAGCTTCCGATGTTTTCCGCCTCAATTTTAATCAGGGCGTTATCCCTACGGATCGCGCAGGACATCACGCTGTCATGAAAATCTTTCAGGGAGCGCCCTGCCTGAGTCCGATCGAAGGTGCCGGAATCTACTGGATAGGGAGCTTGAACGGTAAAGGAGTGGGCCAGGAGCTCCCCCAGGAGTTCCACTTTATTGGTGGTGGTGTTGCTGCTCAGGGCGCCTTTCTCCAAGCAGTCCAGAAGGCGGTGAGCCTGCCTTTTGACGATTTGCTCGGGAGTCGATCTCCATAGCAGAAAGAAAGTTCCGGTAACCGCAAGAATCACAAAGCCGAGAATGATGAGTCTGGCTCTCATCTTCCCGGCAGAAGCTGAAAGCAGAATCCCTTGAGATACTCGGTTTCTGGTATGGTGGGAAGGACGGGATGGTCAGAACGCTGGCTGTAGGACTCGACCAATCGTAATGTTTTGCGGGCGTCTACCGCGGCGTCACGCACGTTATTGAGGAACAACTCTCGAGTGACATGGTGGGAGCAGGAGAAAGTAGCGAGGTAGCCATCGTGATTGAGTAGTTTGAGAGCCCTAAGGTGAATCTCCTTGTATCCCCGCATCGCATCGTTGAGAGCCTTCTTGCTACGGGTGAAGGAAGGAGGGTCAAGAATGATAAGGTCAAAGGTTTCATCACAGGCCTTCAGATAGTCGAAGGCATTCGCCTCAATCGCGCGAATTTCCAGGTTGTTGAGTTCTGCGTTGTGGGTGACGGCGGAAACAGCTTCGCCTGAGATGTCGACACAGGTGACATCAGCAGCTCCAGCGCGGGCACAAGCGAGTCCAAAGCCGCCTTGGTTGCTAAAGCAGTCGAGGACTCGTTTGCCTTCTGCTAGTGCCGAGACTTTTTGGTAGGTATCGATCTGATCCAGGTAGAGTCCGGTTTTCTGTCCGCTGAGCAGGGTGGATTGGAACTTCAGATTTCCGTGCTCGAGAGTGACCGGATCCGGATCTTTACCCGCGGCGATAAAATTAGATGGCTCGAGACCCTCAGCCTTCCGCATCGGGGAGTCATTACGGACTACAATGGATTCCGGAGAAAGAAGCTGCTGTGCGGCCTCGACGATGAGATTAATCCGCTGATCCATCGCGAGAGTGAGCGTCTGGATGACCAGGTGGCGATCGTAGCGGTCTATAATCAGCCCGGGCAGGCCATCGGACTCGCTCCATGCCAGGCGGCAGAGGGAGGAGTCTACCGGCAGCCTGTCTCGCAGAGAAAACGCGAGTTGTAGTCGCCGAAGGAAGAAATCCTTATCGAGTTCCTGTTTTCGCCGCGAAAAACGGCGGGCCACGATCTGAGATTTTGGGTTATAGATCGCACTTCCAAGGGGCTTGTCTTTGAAGTCCTTGAGCGAAATCACCTCTCCGGGCTGCGGATTCCCGAAGGATTTCTTGATTTCGGAGGCGTAGACCCAGTCGTGGCCATGAAAGATGCGGGAACGGGGTTTTATGACGAGACCTGGCATGAAGTAGTGAATTGGGGGGCGATTTATCTTGAAAGCTGGCTGGCAGACGATTAGGCCGTACCCACCTTATGGGTAAGCAGTATAACAAGGTTCAGAAACGTCGACGCCGAAAGCAGTATTTCAAACGGCGGCGGGAGCAAACCAAATCGAATGTCGCCCTGAAGAAGTCCTCGGCGAGTAAGAGTGGGTCTGCCAAGAAAGCGGCGAAGAAAGCAGCAAAAAAGGCGGCGAAAAAGACTGCCAAGAAAGCGGTGAAAAAAACCGCTAAGAAAGCGGCAAAGAAGGCCGCGAAGAAAGCTGCAAAAAAGGCTGCCCCTGAGGCTGCTCCTGAGGCTGCTCCTGAGAGTAAGGATTCTCCCGCCGAGTAGGTTGCTTGCAGTGACCTCCTTGGTCGTTCTGGTGTGACTCTGTGAGTCTCCTCATGAGAGGTGATGTCTCCCGGACCAAAACGGTTGCCACCCTCTTGAGGTGGTGGCTGAAATACATAGTGGCCGCTTGGGTGGTCGCCCTTCTTGCTGTCTTGGTGGCTGCCCTTTTCAAAAGGAAGGCGGTAGATGAAACCTCCCCATTGCTCCAGAGCTCCTTGCTTGAGAGCTTGGAGGAGAACGATCGCTGTAACGCGATTCTTGCCATCTCCCCGGACTTGCAAGTGCAGCTGGAAGCAATCGATTCAACAAAAGAGTATGGATCCCTGCACGGAGTAGCCGTTTTGGTGAAGGATAATATTGATGTAAAAGGAATGCCGACCACGGCGGGATCGCGAGCGCTGGCAGATAATTATGCAACTACAGATTCTCCAGTGGTTTCAAACTTGAGGCGTGCGGGAGCTCTTATTGCTGGTAAAACGAATCTTTCAGAATGGGCTAACTTTCGGTCGACAGAGTCAACTAGCGGATGGAGTAGTGTAGGAGGCCTGACGACTAATCCATTCGATTCCTCCTGCAGCGCATGTGGATCAAGTTCAGGCAGCGGGGCGGCTGTGGGATCTGGACTGGTAGACATTGCCATCGGAACAGAGACAGATGGTTCTGTCACCTGCCCGGCTGCAATGTGTGGTATTGTTGGGTTAAAACCAACTGTCGGGCTGCTTTCGTGCGACGGGATTGTTCCGATTTCCGCTAGCCAGGACACTCCTGGGCCCATGACCCGCACTGTGAGGCTTGCAGCTAGGGCCCTCAGCGCCATGGCTGGAGAGGAAGCTCAGGATTATGAAGCCTCTCTTAAGGAGGGAGCCCTTGAAGGGGTGAGGCTGGGTGTTCTCGCTCCCCTCTGTGGAATGTATGACGAGCCGGTTTCAGATGCCTTTGCCGCTGCTCGGCGCACTCTGGAGCAAGCGGGAGCAACCCTGATAGAAATTAATGATCTTCCAGACCTGAGAAGGATCAGCCAGCTGGAGTGGGAAATTCTTCTCAGAGAATTCAAGCGGGACCTGAACGCCTATCTCTCAGGAAGGCCTCCTTCTGTCACCACGAGGACACTTGCGGATATCATCGCATACAACAAATCCCATGCTTCAGTGGTTATGCCCCATTTCGGGCAGGATATCTTTGAGCAATCGGAGGGAACAAAAGGAGGGGAGGATCCAGATCTGCCGGGACTCGTGGCAGAGGCCAAGCGGCTGGCGGGGAGGGAAGGGATTGACCGGCTCCTCGCTGAATATCAATGCGATGCCTTGATTGCCCCAACTACGGGGAGGGCATTTCCGGTGAATCTTGAAGAGGGAGATGCATTTCAGGGGGCATGCACGACTCTTCCTGCGGTTTCAGGATATCCTCACCTCACAGTACCGATGGGTATGGCAGATGGCCTGCCAGTTGGATTGTCGTTCATGGGGTCTCAATTTTCGGAGGCTCACCTTCTGGCCATGGGTTTTGCCTTTGAGCAGACGCGGATTAAGTAACTGCGTGGCCATGATGAGCTATGGCGGCTGAGGCCCTTCTCAGGATTTGACCTTGGCGGGTTCCCGGGAGATGCTGGTTTTAATGCCTAGGAAAATGAGCTGGTTTTCTTTTGCCGTGATTGCTGCAAGGGCTTTTCTGCAGCTTCGCGAGACACGGAGAAAAATTATTTCCTATACGATTGTGGTGCTTCTCGCAGTGTTCGCGCTTGGGAACTGGCCTCTAGCCTCCTGGCTGGAGGAAACGCCGCTCAGGTTTCTTTTTTATTGGGCGGGATGCGCCTTCCTCGCCATCTTCCTCTTCCTTCTGGGGCTCTACGATTTCCTGCGGATCATCAAGGAGTACAAGGACGTGCGGGGAAAGCTTCGCTAGAATGCCGCCGGGGATCACCGAATTCCTGGCAAAGACAAATTAAACTAAGAACTAAAATACTGTGAGTCGCTGGATTGACGAATTTCTTGAGTTGTTACGCTTTCCCAGTGTTTCAACGGACTCCCGCCACGATGCGGATGTAAGGGCCTGCGCTGAATGGCTGGCGTCTCGCATGACCTCAGCCGGTTTGCAGAGTGTAATTCATGATACCGATGGACATCCGGTTGTGATTGGGCGCAACACGCATGAGGCTGGTAGACCTACCGTGCTCGTCTACGGGCACTATGATGTCCAGCCGGTTGATCCCCTAGAGCTATGGGACAGCGACCCATTCGAACCAGTGATTCGTGATGGAAAGATCTGGGCTCGGGGAGCGACGGATAACAAGGGGCAGTTCTTCGCTCATCTTTGTGGTATCACGGAGACTATCGAGGAGTGTGGCGGATTGCCGGTGAACCTCATCATGTTGCTGGAGGGTGAGGAAGAGATAGGTTCTCCGAACCTGCGCCCATTTCTTGAAGAGCATCGCTCAGAGCTGGCTTGTGACGTCATCGTAGTCTCTGACACGGGAATGGTTGCCCCGGGGGTTCCCACCATGGGCTATGGGCTACGCGGAATTACGTGCTGTGAGGTCGCGGTGAGGGGCCCGGCTCGGGATCTTCACTCCGGTGTTTACGGTGGAGCAGTGGCCAATCCCGCTACGGTTGTTGGGCAACTGGTGGCGAGCCTGCATGATCACGAGGGTCGGGTGGCGGTCGAGGGTTTCTACGACGATGTTGCCGGCCTGGAAGAATGGGAGCGTGAAATGTGGAGTGTGGTCCCTGGGATGGCTGAGGAGGATCTACTTAAGGTTACGGGGTCGCCGTCCATGTACGGGGAAAGCGGCTACACACCTGCCGAGCGGCTTTGGGCTCGCCCCACGGCCGAGGTGAATGGGATCTGGGGTGGATATCAGGGCGAGGGCTCGAAGACCGTTTTGCCCGCTGAGGCGTTTGCAAAACTTTCTTTCCGTCTCGTTCCTCACCAAGACCCCTTGGATGTGATGGATAAGGTTGAGGCCCATCTCAGAAAGCATTGTCCCGAGGGAGTATCCCTGGAGGTGACCCGGGGGCATCACGGACAGGCTTACTACACGGATCCTCACTCACCGCATGGAAAGGCTGCCCAGCAGGCGCTCAGCGAGACTTTTGGATCCGATCCAGTGCTGATCAGAGAGGGAGGAAGTATTCCGATCATCCAAGACTTCAAGGAGGTTCTGGGGGTTGATACCCTGCTGCTGGGCCTCGCTCTTCCTGATTGTCAGATCCATTCCCCAAACGAAAACTTCACGGTTGAGAATTTTGAGGGTGGAATTCGCCTTAACAGAGTGCTTTTTGACAAACTTGCCTCCATCGGGACGGAATCATGAGCGAGGATGACTCATCAGCTAAGCGTGATTTTATTCGTGAGATCATCTCGAAGGACCTGACGACGGGAAAGCACGACAAAATTGTAACCCGGTTCCCTCCAGAGCCCAATGGCTACCTGCACCTTGGACACGCCAAGGCGATCTGTCTTGGCTGGGGTATCGCTCAGGAGAATTCTGCCAGCGGATCGGAATTTCACCTGAGGTTTGACGACACCAACCCATCCAAGGAAGAGCAGGAGTATGTCGATAGTATTCAGGAGGATGTAAAGTGGCTTGGTTGCGACTGGGGAAAGCACCTCTATTTCGCCAGCGATTACTTTGAATTTTTCTATGATTGCGCGATGCATCTGATTGAGGAGGGGAAGGCCTTCGTAGATGAGCAATCTCCTGATGAGATCCGCGCCGCTCATGGAACCGTGGCCGAGATGGGGGCCGAGTCGCCTTACCGTGACCGATCGATTGAGGAAAATGTAACCCTCTTTAAAAAAATGCGTTCCGGTGATTTTGGGAACGGAGAAGCTGTCTTACGAGCCAAGATTGACATGGCTTCGCCAAACATGCACATGCGGGACCCGATCATTTATCGTGTATTGCATGAGACTCACCACAATACGGGAGACAAGTGGTGTATCTATCCGATGTATGACTTCGCGCATCCCCTGGAGGATGCTTACGAGCACGTCACGCATTCACTCTGCACGCTGGAGTTTGAGGTTCACCGGCCTGTTTATGACTGGGTTATCGAAAATTGCCCGGTGCCAGCTGTCCCTCGCCAGATTGAGTTTTCCCGACTGACCCTCAATTACACCGTTGTAAGCAAGCGAAAGCTCCTTCAGCTAGTGGAAGAGGAAAAAGTGGATGCATGGGACGACCCTCGGATGCCGACCCTTTCAGGAGTTCGGCGTCGTGGCTTTCCCGCCGAGGCGATACGCAACTTCTGCACGGATGTAGGAATCACAAAGTTCAAGGGTGTTACAGACGTAGCGAGGCTCGAAAATGAGGTGAGAAAATTGCTGAACCGGGATGCGCCCCGGCGGATGGCAGTTCTTGATCCCCTCAAGCTCGTGCTGGTGAACATGGAAGTGGGTGTCGCAGAGGAGGTTGAAGCGAAGAATAATCCGGAAGATGAATCAGCGGGTTCCCGGAAGTTGACGCTGGGTCGGGATTTGTGGATAGAGCGAGACGACTTTGTAGTGGAAGCTCCAAAGAAATACTTTCGTCTGGCTCCAGGCCGGGCAGTTCGGCTCAGGGGTGGCTACATCGTGCAATACGTGGGTCATGAGATAGATCCAGACACCGGAGAAGTCTCCGAAGTTCAGGTAGAGTTTATTCCAAATACGATCGGGCAGTCGCCCCCTGAAGGGGTTGTCTGCAAGGCTGCTATTCACTGGGTTAACGCCTCCGAGGCAGAAAATGCTCAAGTGCGCCTATACGATCGCCTCTTTGATGATGAGAGCCCTGAGGCCGCGGAAGGTGGCTTCATGTCGGTTCTGAATCCCAATTCTCTTAAAGTCATTGAGGGTGCGAAATTAGAGCCTGGGTTGGGCGCAGAAGCACCGGGTTTCGTCTGTCAGTTTGAGCGCTTGGGATACTTTTGCGCGGATTCCCGCGATCATCTTCCGAGTTCGCAAGTTGTCTTCAATCGAACCATCGGGTTGCGCGATTCGTGGGCGAAAAAGTAGATTGATGGATTTCCTGTCTGCCGAAATGCCGTTTGACGCGATGCAAAAAGATACACTTTCCCAAGTCAATTAGAGTGCTTGTTGATCTCGGGAGCCTAATCAAAATGGGGTTTCCTCGAGAATGGCGGAGTTTGTTTTCCGAAGAATGAAAACTGGTCGGACGCCTTTTTTCCCGTCCTTGCAAGAGCGGCTTGGCGATGGGGGGCGAAGCTATTTTGGATAAGCGAAAGGGCCGGTAATCCGAACAAAACAAATATTCATATGCACTGATAATGTCCGAGCTCTGATGGCTTTGTTCCATCAACTGCTCCGGGCTCATGAAAACAAACCTTTCCTTTGCAGCATGCGTTCTCCTGCTCTTCCTCAATGCCGTGAGCGCGGGCATTCCAGCAGACTCTGAACCTCTGCTCCCGGGAACAGCCCTCGATTGTCGTCACCACGGGAAAGAAGAGATGTTGTTCGCTCCAGTAAACCCAAGACTGTCACTCGATTCCATTCAGAGCGAGATTGCCGATCCCCAAGTCAATGTGACTATAGGAGGCGACCTCTGCCGTTCACAGGATTGGCAGAAGCCGAGTCGCAAGGTCCAGCGCAGGCCCCGTTTCCTGTCGGTAGAGCTCGCGTGCGGAGATCAGGAGGTTGCTCAGGTTGGCCGGGCTGGACTTAGCCCATGGCTGCTGCTTTTGCTGCCTCTCCTGCTGATGCCTCGCAGAATCCTGCGCCTGGGAGGCAAATGAAATTCGGACAGGGACGATTTGAAGGAAAGGACTGACCCTTTGCGCGGTTCATTTTCTTAAAAGAGCGGTGACGGCCTTAACCGCCCGCCATTTTGCCGGCATCGAGAGCGGAGTTCAGCTGGTCTTCGGTAAGGCCAAGTTCCTCAAGGCGTTCGGAGCACAATTCTCGGACCGTTCGTCCGGATTCCACGGACTCTTTTGCGATGTGGCTGGCCTTATCGTAGCCAATAACGGGCGCCAATGAGGTCACCATGGAAAGTGAATACTCAATGAGCTCGTTGCATCGGTCGACCTGAGCTTCGATCCCCTCAACACACTTTTCCCTGAAAATACTGCAGACGTTTGTGAGGAGCCGAATACTTTCCATGACGCATTTCGCCATCACAGGCATCATCACATTGAGCTCGAAATGCCCATTCGCGCCACACCAGGTGACAGTAGAATGGTTGCCGAAGATACGTGCAGCGACCATGGTGACTGCTTCGCTCATGACCGGGTTGACCTTGCCCGGCATAATGGAAGATCCGGGCTGAGTTGCTGGGAGAGAAATTTCTCCAATAGAGCATCTAGGCCCCGAGCCCAGGAGTCGTATGTCGTTAGCAATTTTGTAGAGGCTGGCCGCAATGGTATTGAGATGTCCATGGCACTCGAGGAGAGCGTCCTTGCTGGATTGGGCTTCAAAATGATTTTCGGCTTCGCGAAACTCAATGCCGGTTTTCTCCGCGATGAAGGCGATAGCCTTGGGAGGAAAGTCGGGATGGCAATTGAGGCCCGTTCCGACGGCGGTTCCGCCGAGGGCGAGCTCATGGATAGCTTTGAGGGCCTTGTGAGCTCGGTCCGTGGCCCGGGTAAGCTGCATGGCGTAGCCGCCAAATTCTTGTCCGAGACGAACCGGGGTCGCATCCATGAGGTGGGTTCGTCCGATTTTGAGTACGTCATGAAACTCCAATGCTTTCGATTGAAGGCTATGTTGAAGACCCTCCAGAGTGGGAATAAGGTCTTCTTTCAGGGCGACCCCTGCGGCGATGTGCATCGCGGTAGGGAAGGTGTCATTCGATGACTGGCCTTGGTTAACATGATCGTTGGGGTGAACAGGTTTCTTCTCCCTGTCCGCATCGATCTCTACCCCGGCTATTTGTGCGCAGCGGTTGGCGATCACCTCGTTGGCGTTCATGTTGGTCGAGGTTCCAGATCCCGTTTGGTAGACATCGACGGGGAACTGATCATCGAGCTTTCCCTCATAGACCTCCCGGGCGGCCTGCTCGATGAGGGGAGTTTTATCCGCAGGGATATGGCCCAACTCGCCGTTGACACGCGCAGCAGCCCATTTGATCAGGCCAAAAGCATGCACGACCCCTGATTCAACGGGTTCGTTGGAGATCGGGAAGTTCAGGACCGCCCTCTGGGTGGAAGCTCCGTAGAGGGCCTCCGCGGGAACCGGCATTTCTCCCATGGAGTCTCGTTCTAGGCGAGTATCGCTCATAGTCCTAGAACTACGCCGCGAGATCCCTGTTGCAAGTAACGAGTGCACAGGAATCTTCGGGAAATGGTTCCGGAGAGGCTTGTTTCCTAGCTTCTGCCCTCTTCAAATGGCCTCACCGGGTAAAAAACCCTTGAATAGGACCGGAATCCACGTAAGACCCCCCCTCCCATGGCAAAGAAGTGCTGGATAGAGCGAAACAAGCGCAAGCAGAAGACGGTCGAGAAGTTCAAGGACCTTCGGCACAAGCTGAAGAAGGAGAAGGACTATATCGGTCTCAGCATGCTGCCAAGGGACGCAAGCCCCACTCGTTTGGTCAATCGCTGTGAGGTCACCGGCCGCCGCAGGGCCTTTCTTCGTCGCTTCAGACTCTCCCGGATCACCTTCCGCGAAATGGCATCCGCAGGGTTGCTTCCTGGCGTGACAAAGTCGAGCTGGTAGGCTATTTCCTGCGGTTCGAAATGCAGTGGTAATAAAACCCTGCCGACCGCTCTCCAGATGCCCCTCTACGAGTATCTATCTGAAACCCCAGGTGATCCTTCCAAGAGCTGTATTCGCTGCTCTCGTGGTTTCGAGTTGAGGCGACCGGTAGAACGGCCTGCTCTTGAATTGTGCCCGCTGTGCAAAAATCCGGTCCGCAAGGTGGTCAGCCGGGTTCATTCGCCCCGGGTCGCAAAACCTTTTTCTGCGAAGGCCGCTAAGAATGCCGGCTTCACTGTCCTCGAAAAACGAGACGAAGGAGTTTTTGAAAAGCTGTAGGGATTTCCCCTCATGAGTTTGCCCAATCCATTTCTACTAGCGAGTGGATCCGAGATTCCGACAAGTCTCCCCGGTTGGAATGAGCTCCTTTTGTATCTCTCTGGGATCTTCATCTTCCTAGTTCTCAATGCGTTCTTCGTGGCGGTGGAGTTTGCTCTCGTCAAAGTGCGCAAAAGTCAGGTCCTTGAGGCTCAGACCAAAGGGGCCCGTGACTCGCATCTTGCCCTCAGAGCTCTCTCGAAACTGGACGGATACCTTTCCGCAGGTCAGCTGGGAATCACGGTTGCCTCGCTCGTGTTGGGCATGCTCGGGGAACCGCTGGTCTTCAAGCTAGTTGCTCCTCTTCTCCATGAAACAGGATGGCACCCGGTAGCGATCAGGGTGACCTCCTTCCTGATCGCTGCGGCCTCGTTCTCGTATATCCACGTGGTGGTGGGGGAGCAGGTTCCAAAGGTTCTCGCCATCCGCAAGGCGCTGCCCACGACGCTTTTGTTGATTCGCCCGCTGCACTGGTTTTATTGGAGCTTTGGATGGGCGATCTGGATTATCAATGGATCAGCTGGTTGGATTTTGCGTCGGTTTTTCAAGGTGGACCCTACAGGCCATGATGAGGTCCATAGCGCAGAGGAGCTCGCTCAGCTTGTCGAGGAGAGTGAGAAGCACGCAGAGGTGACCACTACGGAGCGCGAAATCCTTATTAAGGCGCTTGGATTGAACGAGCTTAAGGTGCTCGACGTCATGATTCCACGAGGTGAGGTGATTGTCTTTGATCTCAAGGAAACCTATCAGAGTAACCTTTCCCATGCGATTAAGACACAGCATACGCGTTTCCCGCTGGTAGAAGGGCATCTCGATCGCACTCTCGGGATGATTCATCTGAAAGATCTTCTTGCCGTTTCAGATGATACGGAGCCGGACCTCCGTGAGTTCCGGCGTGATATGCCCACTGTTCCTGGTAGCATGCGGCTGGATGCTCTGTTGACTCTGTTTCTCAGAGAGCGGTCTCATCTCGCGTTGGTCGTGAACGAATTTGGGGATCCTATGGGAATTGTGTTTCTTGATAACGTGCTCGAAAAACTGGTGGGAGATATTCGTGATGAATTTGATGCCGAACCTCAGCAGGTGACGGTCTCGAATAGCGATCGCATTCTGGTAGCGGGGTCTCTTCCGCTGAGTGAGCTGGGAGCTCATGTTGCCTGCCAGAGCCTCGAGGCGGCGGAGGCCACCACCATAGGCGGATACCTCTCTGCCAAGCTTGGGCGTCTCCCAGTAGTGGGAGACAGCGTCGAGGCAGGGGAGTATAAGATTGAAGTTACTGCGGCCGATGAGCGTCGGGTCAAGGAAGTGACATTCGTGCGGACGGAAGATTCCGGAGAATAGGGCTCAGCCTGAGTGCTGGCGGTTACGTCGGGAAGGGTCGAGCTTCAGGCGTGCTCGAGGAGAATGGAGTCAACTGCCTTCTCAATCTGAAAGGTGTCAGAAAAGATCACAAGGGGAGTCCCCGCGGGTACGTCGCGGCGGTTGCGCAGGGTGGTAATCGCCCCGGCGATCGTTTCCCGGGGTTTTTCCTGAAACGGGATTACAAAGGGGCGAACTCCACGTGAGAGGGAGAGCCCTCGACAGACTTTCGCGTCCGGGGTGAAGGCATAGATCGGGCCCCGCGGGCGGAGAAGGGCGGCTTGATTGGCAGTGGCTCCACTTCGGGTAAAGACGACGAGAGCCGCATCCGGGATGGAGTCAGCCAGGCCGACAGCAGCCTTGACGGCTCTCTGTCGTTTGGTGGGGAGGTCCGCATCCCGAGCATATCCGAGCCCCCCAGAACGTTCGATCCGGCGAGCAACGCGGTCGAGGACTTCAATGCAGCGGCGAGGATGGCGTCCGACGGAGGTTTCTCCGGATACCATCAGGGCATCCGCCTCCTCATAGACAGCATTGGCACAGTCAGTAACTTCAGCCCTTGTGGGAGTAGGATTGTCGATCATGGACTCAAGAAGGTGGGTGGCTACAATGACTCGGCGCCCAAGCTCGTGACACCGTTTGACGATTCGACGCTGGATGATGGGCAGTTCCTCGATGTGGACCTCGATTCCTAGATCCCCCCGGGCCACCATCACGAGGTCAGAGGCTTGGACGATATCATCAAGGTGCTTGATGGCCTCCTGGTCTTCCAGCTTGGAGATAATCTGGGAATGGCCTCCAGATTGCTCGATCTCGGCCCTTAACTCCCGGACATGCTCTCCGTCCCGGACAAAAGAGCCCGCAATGAAGTCCGCGTCGCACTCCGTGGCCACCTTGATGTCGGCCCGATCCTTTTCGGTCAGGGCAGGCAGGTTCAGCCTGACCCCGGGCAGGTTGATATGGCGCCTCGATCCTAGCTGACCATCGGTTCTTACCGTGCAGGTGATACGATCCTCGTCGATCGCTTTTACCCTCATGATCATGCTTCCATTATCAACCAGCAGGGAATCACCCTCGGAAACATCCTCAATAATTCCGCTGTAGTTGACCGTGGTGGAAAAGGGAATTCGGGGTTCACTCTCGCGGCACCGGAACTCAACCTCATCTCCTTCCTTGAGGGAGAAGGCCTCAGGCAAAGTGCCAGTGCGAATTGAGGGGCCCTGAAGATCGAAGAGCAGCCCGACCGTGCGTCCTCTCGGGGCGTCGCTTGCCGCTTCCCGCACAAGGCCCGAAACCATCCTGGCCCAATCGTGGGAAGCATGGCTCATGTTGAGCCGGAAGGTGTCGGCCCCGGCCACGACAAGTTCCCGGATCGATTCGAGGGTCTCCGTTGCTGGTCCCAGGGTCGCAAGTAATCGTGTTCTCCTCACTGAACCATCCTGTCGGGCTACGGCCATGTGGACAAGAGCAATGGGCTAAAAGACCTATAATGGGGCAGAGAGTTGATCCGCCTCAAAGCAGGTTGTAACGGGTTATGAAGGGCAAGATGAAGAGGAATGGAAAATTCCCCGCTTGGCTCGATCATTACGATGATGCCAAAGTAGCTGAAGACCCTGAATGATTCTTTCGTGCCGTATTCTTTTGATTGGGAGTGCTATCGCTCTTGCTTCTTTTGCGCTGGGTGAACCCCGCTGGAGGCAAAGCTACGACGCGGGTTATGTCGACCGGTCGGGCGCCTATGCTGGCGGGTCCGAAATCATGCACCTCGTGGCGCACAAGGGGAAGATGTATGCCGCCAATGGTTACTGGGTGGATGCGCGCTGGGTCATTCCTCCGGAGGGGCGAAAGCAGAGTGCCCAGGTCCTTCGCCTCGATCAAGCAGCGGGAGAATGGCAGGTCGACCTCGATACGGGAAAGACCAATGGAATGGGACTGGAGTATATGAAGGGAAACGTCCTGAAGTCAGTGACGTTTACCCGAGACAGGAGCGGTGGTTTGCTTGCCCAGCCACACAAGCTTCTTGTCATGGCTGCGGGAGCTAATTTTGAGAAGGGAGGAGCGGTCTCGGTCTGGGTTCGAGATGATGAAAAAGGAGCCTGGATCCATACTCTTGTGCGACACGGGTCCAGTGCAGGGGGAATCCGCTGGGTGCCCAGGGACATGGAAGTGCACCGGGACAAGGTGACCGGCGAGGAGCGACTCTTTCTCTCCCTTGGAAATCCTGGAATTATTTCGGGTATCTATGATGAAAGCCTCCCGGGAAAAATTAGATGGGAGCGTCACCTTGAGCATCCCTTTCTTTCCGAAGGGTCTTTTCGAACAAGACCCCTCGGAATAGCCAGGGCAAATAAGTCACTGTTTTTTTCCGAGGGTGGTGCCATCTACCAACGAATTGACGGTGAACCCGCTCACTATCGTGTGATTCTTGATCTCCATGAGGATGCCGATACCGATGTCGGAGGTATCCGGGGGTTAAGTGCAGTCAAGAATCCAAGAGGAGATGGGGAATCCCTCTTGTTTCTCTGGGCTCCCGGAGCCCGCTCTGCAAGCCAGGTCAAACGTCTGGATCCCGACGGGAAGGGTGGGTTCACGATGCATGACGAGGCTAATATTATGAAGCTGATGAGCGAAAAGCTTGGGGTCGAGGTCACCTACACTTTGGGCGCCCACAATATGATGTATCCCGTGGTAGACTCGGAAACCGGAGAGATCGTGCACATCATTGGGTTTCAGGGAAACATTCGAGGGAAGAACGAACTCCGCTGGAAGGGAAGCGCTCTCTACGGTGGAGCGATGTATGCGGTTCGCAGAGGTAACTTGAGTTATGCGCTGCACGAGATCAATAATGGCTACAAGCCCGGGAAGCCGATCCTAGTCTCTCCGAGAGCTTTCTGCCTTTCTCCTTTCTCCGATAATGGCATCTATGTCGGAGGTCATGATGCAAGTCGTAAGATATCCGATGATATGGCCTGGATTTTTGAAGCACCCCTCGAGGTGGTGCTTGGGCAGGCGAAAGGGAGGGACGCGGAGCTGATCGAAAAGGAGTCCCTGCGCTCTCCGCGCCTTATGGAAGGTCCACTTCATGAGTTGCGGATCTATTCCGCGGCCGAGGGCAGGCATGGGGATCTGATCAAGCGCTTCAAGGATCACACCGACCAGATTTTTCGCAGGCATAAGTTGGAGGCTCTGGGCTACTGGATCCCTGCCGGGGGGCCTGCCAAGAAACGGCGAAGGTTGGTTTACCTGCTTAGACACGAATCTCGCTACGATGCCTATCGGAACTGGGTAAATTTCTCCAACGACCGGGAATGGGAGCGAGTACTGGATAAGCCCGAGTTTCAGGGACTGCTGGCGAAGAAACCGGAAAGTATCTTCCTGAATGAGAAGCCGTATTCCCGACTCCGGGAGGTTGCGATCAAGCAACCGGGAGGTATCTATGAATTGCGCATTTACGCGGAATCTCGAGGAGAGACCACAGCGCTGGAAAACTGGTTCGAAGGGCAACTGAGGCCCCTGTTTTCCAAGCATGGAATGAGGGAGATTGGATCGTGGGCCCCGTTTGATAAACCCTCCTCAGGGACATCTTTTTTCAGCCTGCTCTACCACAAGGATCGTGAACAGGCAGAGGCCGCTTGGAAGGGACTTCACCGGGATCTTTCTTCAAAGCTGGAGGCGGTCAACGGGGATGTCCTGTCGACACAGTCGGATGTGATCTTTCTCCGCGCCCTCGGCTTTTCGCCTCTTAAGTAGACCCACCCTGATGTGATGAATCTTTGATCGGTCGCGAGGAGTAAATCTCTTATTTTGGTTCACGAGGTAAGGATCCGCCCTGATTTTTGCCCTAAACTCCCTGTTTTGCGGGAAATTGATCTATTTGAAAAAAATTTCCGAATTTGAATGATTCGTGAGGAAATTAATTGAGGAGCGTTATGGAGCCTGCCGCTGAATTTGTCCGTTTGTGGACCCGCCATCAGGCGGACGTTGAGCGGTATCTGTTTGCGATCATGCCGCGCGCCAACGATGTGAGTGAGGTGCTTCAGGATGTCAGTGTCGCACTCTGGGAAAAATGGGACAAGTATGAGCAGCAAAGGCCCTTCATTCCGTGGGCTCTAAAGTTTGCCTGGATCGAGGTTCAGAAGTGGCGGCAGCGCCAAGCCCGCGAAAAGTTGGTGTTTTCCAATGAACTGCTCGAGCAGCTGAATGCGGTCTATGAAGACGGTATGAGCCTCACAGATCCGCGGCGTCAGGCGTTGGAGGAGTGTATGGAGAAGCTGAACAGTCAGGAGCGAAAATGGCTTCACTTGCGGTATTCCAAGCATGGTGCGCTTAAAAAAGAGGCAGAAAAGAAGGGGATCAAGATGCCTAAGCTCTACTATGCTCTTGAAAAAATTCGGGCCGGACTGCTTCAGTGCATCGGACAAACAATGAAGAAAGAGGGGTGGAGTGATGCCTGAGTCGGAACATGCGCATCTGGATCAGTTGCTTTCCCGATTGGTTGAGGAGACGATCAGCCAGGACGATCTGGTCGTTCTCGAGACCTTGCTTGATGGTGATGTTGATGCCCAGGAACGTTATTTGCATTATCTCGAACTTCACAAGGATCTGAAAGATGCCGTAGGGAACCAGAAAGGGTTGCTCAACCGGGAGGCTAATATGATTGCCCTAAAAGACCGGAGACGCTTGTCGGTCCCGGGATGGATCGGAGCAGTCGCCGCCGTGGTACTGCTTGGATTGGCACTATTCCATCTCTGGACCGCTTCCGGCGAACCCGAAAAGATGATTCTTACCATCGCCGATTGCAATGGAGTATTGGAATGGACCGGACAGGGGGGGAAGACCGATCGTAGCCTCAGTGCTGGGGATGCGCTCTCAGGAGGAACGCTGGAGGTTACAGCCGCCAATTCATGGGCGGAACTGGTCTTTTCTGATGGAACCAAGGTCTGGACCTCGGGGCCGTCGATCGTCACGTTCTCGGAAGGTGCCGAAGGGAAACGCATTCATTTGAGGCAGGGTGAGCTCTCTTTTGATGTTACTCCTCAGTTGTCCGGATACCCTTTGCTCCTGCAGACTCCTTCTGCAGAGGCAAAAGTTCTCGGAACGCAGTTCAACGTGACTGCCAATAATGTGGCCACTCGACTGGCAGTTCACGAGGGCCTGGTGCAGGTGACGCGGTTGGTCGATCAAAAGACACAGGATGTTCCTGCCAACCACCACATCGTGGCTGCGCTGGAGAGGAGGACGAGCTTTGTAGCTCTCCCACGAGGAGAGCCGGTCACGAGTTGGGAATGTGACCTGCGGTATGACGTCCGCCAAGGCTACTGGCGACCGGGTGCGGAATGGCGCCTTGGCTCTTTGGACGCGGAGACTCATTTGTTTCGCGGAGACTTTGGTAAGCGCCGTAATCCGATCCTCCTTCACAGTGTGGTGGTGAGCCCGTCTGCCCCTAATAGAACGCCGGTGCTGTTGACAGAGGGGGCACGGCTGAGAGTCAGGGGGCGGCTGGACAGGAGCTGTAAGGTTGCGCTTGGCTTTGGGACCCGCCGGGCGCGGGGAGTCCTTTCTGGAAAGTATAATCTTTCACGATATATCGAAGTAGGAGAGGGCGTTGAGGGCAGATTTGAGGTCGAACTTGATCTGGGAGATATCCCAAGGATGAAAACGCGTTTTCCGGCGTCTGCGATCGGACAGGAACTCGGATGGATCTGGATTCAAACGGTGCGCGAAGATGCTGGTCTGGAGGTGACATCCGTGGATTTAATCGATAGACATGGGGATTAAAACTATGAGGTTACACCTTATCTGGGGCATCGCAGCGACGGCGGCCTTCGGCGTCGGTTACTTTGTCCTGCCCTCGTCATCAGAAAAAGGGCGCGTCTCCATTCCCCGGACCGGAGAGCGAGCGGGTTCCAAATCGGGGTTGGAAGATGAGAGAGATGGTTCCCGGGTTAAGAGAGGTGAGATGGCTGGCGCGGGTCTTGGGGCAGGAGCGAAGGAGGGTATTTCGAGCATCCTGTCGCAAAAAGTAGTTCTCAGTGAGGGTGAGATCACAAATCTGGGTGAAACCTTCCGGGGCTCCTCTGATCCGGTAGCGAAGCGTCTGGCATTCTCCAAATTACTACAGGGTTTGACCGCTGAAAATGCTCTGCTGATCAGGGGGGAGATCGAGGGACAGGATCACCGGAGTGCTGAGTTTCAGGAATTTCACTACGCGTGGGGAGCGGTGGCCGGAGTGGACGCGATCATGTTCGGGATCGACACGGAAGAGGATGACATGAAGCCAGCTCTCGCAGGGTGGGCGGGGGTCAATCCAGGAGAGGCGATGGCGTGGATCGAGGGGCTAGATATGGAAAATGATTCCCGTTTTGACCCCCTTCTCAAGGACCGGAAACTTGAGGTCAACGGGTTGCGCCATCACCTCGTCTCGGGGATTGTCGAAGGACTGGCTGATACGGATCCAAGGCAGGCAGCTGAATTCGTTGAGAGAATGGTTTCCAGTGGCCAGGCCCACCCGGGGCACATGCATATCGTCACGGGAGAGGTGCTCCGAGCTGCGGAGAATCCACTGGAAGCGTCCACATGGGCAGACGGACTTCCGGAGGGAAGAATGCGTAATGAGGCCCTCGGCCGGGTGGCAGATCACTTTGCGGGGCGAGATCCTGCCGGCACTGCCCAGTGGGCTGAGGGATTTGTGAGTGAGCCTGGAATGGAGAGAGTCTTTTGGGAAGTGGGAGCGAACTGGGCCGGACGAGATCCCGAGGCTGCCTTGAATTGGGCGAGTAATCTCCCGGAAGGTGAAAATCGTCAGGTTGGGATGAGGGGGAGTTTGAATTCATGGGCGCGCAGGGATCCAACTGCTGCAGGAGAATACCTTCAGGACATGCCGGCTTCACCGATGCGGGATGCCGCAGTGGCGGGATATAGCACTCATGTGGTCTGGGAAGATCCCACGGCCGCCATGAGCTGGGCAGAGTCTATTGCTGCTCCAGAACAGCGTCAGGAAGTCATGGTTGAGGTAGCTCGCTCGTGGAGGCGAAAAGGTGGTCAAGGTTTGACGGAGTGGCTCAATGGATCGGGCCTGTCGGCTGACGTGCAGGAATCGATCATGAGTTCAAGGGACAGGAGGCGTCGATGAAGTTTCCACGGCCTCCCAGGAAAGCTGTGATTGCCCATCTGCTATGGGCTTTCGTTACGACGGGAGCCCTCATGATGGGCGCGCAGTTGGCGGGGAACCGGCAGGAGAAAGATTCTTCCTTGGTACGGATTCCCAGTTCCGGGTCCCCGAGTAAGGGTTCTGAAGAGTTAGAGAGTAGCGAGGCACATGTGTATGTTCCTCTTCCTGGGGTGAAACCTACAAAGCCCACGGATTTGGTGCCATTGGCTGGTCAGGCGAAAAGCATGAACGGGCTGATGCGGTCCAGGAATCGGCAGGCTGCTCAGCGCCTTATTGCGCGGCAGGCCTCAGCGGCGATGAACCAGAGGGGGCCGCTGGGCAAAAAGGAAATCACATCCCTAATAGCGCAGGCTGTTAAGGGTTCAAAAGCGATTGATCGCCGAAGAGCATTTGACCGGATTCTGGAGGAGATGCAGTCCTCGACCTTCAATCGGGAGCAGGCTTTCATGATGAGAGGGGCAATGGCCCAGGCTGGGGTGGACGGTAAGTTATGGCAGCTCTTTGACTATTCCTGGGGAGCGAATGATCCTGCCACTGCCATTGCCCATCTTGATGAAATCCCAGACCATTACTTTGAGGGTTTTCTGGGCAATATGATCCCGGGCTTGGCGAGCGTTGATCCACAGGCGGCCATCGAGGTATTCTCAGGGCTCGAGCCCGAGGTGGCGTCCCGGGTGGAGAGGCGCCTTCTTGAAGGGCTGGTCGATAACGATGTGATGGTTGCAACGGATTTTATCTTTGAGACTACAGATCTGAATAATTTTGACTGGCGGCCCATGGATACCCTTACCCGTGAAATCGCACGTGACGGTGGGATGGCGGAGACTCTGGAATGGGCTACGGAGCTTCCGGACGGACCCCTGCGTTCGAG
>JAQWTV010000072.1 GCA_029242545.1 Roseibacillus sp. | reverse complement strand
ACATCGAATCCGGATGCTATTTTCACGAAGAACTTCAGGCATCAACTCAGCTGGCCCCCCGGTCTGCTGGTGATCCCAGTGCATCAGGGTATAAATTCCACACCTTGAACCACTCATCGCGATGCTCTGAAGGCGCTTGGCGGCAGCCTCACTGAAACTCGCCGGGAAGTCTGCAATAACGAGAAAATGATACTTTTCCGCGATATTCCCTGCCTGTTCATTATATTCCGTGATCGTTTCATACTCGTTGCGGAGATACATCTGGATCACCTTTTCAATATGCTCGTTGAGCTCCCCCAGCTTTTCCTCGATCTGACCTCGCTGAGTCCAGATTCTCCCGTTGATCACGCTGTCTTCAAAATCAGCAAGATGCATGATCCCCGCAAAATTTTCACCCAGTCCCACAGGGTCGATAATGGTGAAATTAAGCTTCCCGGGAGGGGTCGTGGCCAAAAGCCGCAGAATAATATTATTAAGAGATCCGATCGCAGCCTCACGGCCTGCAACATCTCCATCTGTCTCGAAAAGAATGGATCCGTCACGGGGCAGCTGCAGAGCCATGGGAATGTCAATCGCCCTCGTATCTGGCAGCTCCAGCTCCACCTCCTCTGCCAGTCGATCACCCGCCACTGAGACCTTACCAAACCGGGCTACATCATGTAACTCCGTCGCGGGCTTCCAGCACTCCAGATACTCCTGATTCCAGACAGGCGTCAGAGGCGAAAGCACCTGCTCTAAGCCATCCGCATCCCGGTAGATCGATTGCACGAGCGCGGACCACTCCTGTTCAATCTTTCTCCGCTCCTCGGCATAAGAAGACTCAGTCTCTTCCACCGCCGCTTCATGGCGCTCCCGCAATCCCGCAACCCTTTGTGCTGACTCTTCCCGAAGAGTCAGCACTTCCTTCTCATGAAATGCGTCAATCGGCCCTACGACTCGATCGCGCATTGCATCGTTCTTTGCGCTCACTCGGCTGTACTTTTCGTCGAGGGCTCTGCCTCCTTCCTCGCGCAACCTGCTAGCTGCCTTATCGGCCTCATCCCATCGATTTCCCTCCGAGTCCTCCTCCGAGATGAGCTGCGCTTCCTCTTGCGCGAAACGTGTTGAGATTCGTTCTGAGCAGGATCTGCATGCGCGCCTCGTCCTCTCTAATTGCTCGGCAACCGCCTCGGCCGCTGGTTCGGCCCTGCCCCCGGTACAAAACTGGATCAAAATAATAAGAAGCACAGTGCTGGCCGCTACTCCCCCAGCAAGTGTCAATTCATGTTCCCTCTCGGCCCACACGCCAGAGAGATAAGCAGCCCCGCCCCAACCGAGAGACAGGATTACCCACCAGGGAAAAAAACTCAGGATACGAGCGAGCCCATGATCCTTGAACCCCTTAAGTTTCTTCTCTCCTTCCTCAACTCCAGACCTGACTCGCTCGAGAAAATCAGGAGTTTGCCCCGATCCGTCAGGCGGCCCGACCTCAAGGGAGGCGCCATATGCGGGTGTCAGCTTCTTCTGGAAACGAGGATATCCACGCATCGCCACCCTGCTTTTTTTCTCCAGCTCTTTAAGACCCTGCTCACACACCCCTAATTCCACCCGCAAGCCCTCATACATTCCACTTAACCTCTCGAGAGACTGTTGCCGATTCACCTTGTTGGTTACGGCCATTACCTGGAGATCTGAAGCAGTCTTGCCGCGCAGACCCTCAGCCCGCTTCGATAACTGACGTCTACTCGCAGGAAGGGCTCTCTCAATCCATTCTACCCTCGCAGCATGGCGGGCCTCCGCATGCTTCTTGGAGTCGACTAGTTTCGCTTCCTTGCTGGCAAGGTTCACTTCCAGCGACTCCTTTTCCTCCTCTGACCCCCTTTCGAAAGTCCGCTTGGCAGCAAAGATCTTTGTTCGCATCTCCTTGCCAGCATGCTGCTCCCTCTCAGAAAAATCCCTGATTGCTCCGGCTAATCCGTTTGCGAGCTCCAAGCCCTTCGATACTCCCATCCTACTCCTCACAGTCTCTCCTTGCTCTGGTTAGAATCTTATCAATTTCCTCAATTACTCGAATCGCAGCCGAGACGTCGTCCGGGAGGGATTCTATATAGTCCTTTTCAAATTCCCGTTGCCGCCCATCGCTCCAATAACCTTTGACCTGGTCCCAGCTCTGCATGAATACCTTGGTCGACTTGGTAAGCTTGACCGCACTCGCCCGTGCACTCATTCGTCCGCTCCCTTCTCTGTGGAGATATCACTACTCATCTCCTCTTCCTCTCCAGCTTTCGCTACTGCTCCTGTTCTCGGATCTACTCCGCCCTCCATTGCGACACGGGTGTAATCGTCGAGCGTCCGCTCTGCCTGGGCGAGAGAGGAAGCAGCCTTGGGGAGATCATGAGTCGCGAAATGCTGTATTCCATCCAACTTCTTTAGCAGCGGCTCGACCAGACTATCATAGTTACGAATCCACTTTTGTAGCTCCCTCGCCCGCTCCTCGCTTTCCCTCACCATCCGCCTGAGGCGTGTCACCGCCATCTGGCGAGCTGCGCTATGGCTGGTCATTGCGCTCAACCGGGAAGTGAACAATTCCGCCTCGGCCTGCTCCAGTTGCTTACGGAGCCGCTTGAGCCGCCCCCCCCAGTAGGCCTTCTGGTCCACCTGGAGCCACGTTCGCATTCGACGCACTTCGTCACGCACTCCGTTGACGGCATTTCCCACCGATCCCGTGTAGAGAACGAGACTCGTGCGAAACGCGGTGAGCGCGTCAACTGATGTGACTTTGGCCTGGCGATCCATGCAATTACGGGTTGGCAGAACGACTACCTCTGATCGAGATATTCTTCAATTCTCTGAGCCTTGCGCAGAAGGAAAGGGGTATGTTTCTCCGAGATTTCGATGAATTTTTTCAGCGCCTTCATAGTGCCAACAAATTCTTCCGCAAATTTCTGATTTTCCTGATCTTTCCATGTATCTCCCAAGCC
>JAQWTV010000064.1 GCA_029242545.1 Roseibacillus sp. | reverse complement strand
GGCTATTTGTTTTACCGTTGGTTTGGCTTCCTCGTTAACTGCAAAAAGAGGAGTAGATAAAATACAAATGAGGGCATAGGCTGCTTTCATAAATAATCGGTAACTTAGGGTGAGATTGATTGCTAGTAATTTAATTTGCTTTTGGGTTGGAACCTTTTGGGGGCGCCGTTGAGGAGATCGGGAGAGGGGAGAAAGGGGTGTTATTCAGTTAGCTCCAGCCGGTAGAAGTTTCTGGATCCACTGGCCGTAAACTCAAAGCGATTATCATCCCCGCTAGTTGGTTGAAGGGTTGGTCTTACTTCCACTGCGTTGCCAAAGTCCAAAGTCGGACTGCTCATCACCCGATACCCTTCGCCTGCCGGCTCAAATTCAATGAAGAAGGTTGTAGGAGTCAATAACCCACAGGCCGTGATGGTTGGCTTTAGAATTACAACGGTTAAACCTTCCCACGTGCTTCCCAAGCCGCCAAAGCTGTCAGCAAATTGTGGGTAGACATAAGCTGTGGCCCCTTCTGCTGCAAGACCACGGTCAAAGGCCAAACCAGCCGTGGGTGCGAGGCCTTGAAATGTGATGTTTTTAAGCCTGCAGCCCTTGAAGGCGTTATCCCCGATGCTGGTGACACCATTACCAATCGTAATACTTTCAAGCGCCCCACAATCGCCAAAAGCTTGGCTCCCGATGCTTGTAACGTTATCAGGAATTGTAATGCTCTTTAGGCCGCAATACCAAAAAGCGGATCTGCCGAGAGTTGTTACATTATTACCAATTTGGACATTCTCCAATCCATAACAATAGGCAAAAGCTGAAGCGCCGATGCTTCTCACGCCGTTACCAATTATGACAGACTTAAGATTATAGTGACCGGATTTATAACGCCGAGAAGAAAACACGGCTTAACCTCTCATGCGTGCTAGAGGACTGCTTTGTGTCACTAGAAGTGGTTTAGTTTTGAAGTCGCATTTGGACCGGGGCGGAGGGGGTGAAAAGGGGGTTGGTTAGAATTTAATTGGGTGTTAGGGTTTTGAGATGAGGATTTTTATATTCTTTTTCATTATTCTAGGGTCAATGTGTCATGCAGAGCTGAGAACGTGGACATCGATCGTTGGCACAAAAGTTGAAGCTGAACTGGTCTCGCTAACTGGTAATCAGGTGACCCTAAAAACCAAGGCTGGGAAAACTCTAAAGCTACCACTTAACAAACTCTCAAAGGCCGATCAGGAATTCGCAGCAGCGAAGTTGTCCTCTAAGGAAACGACAAAACGATCCAAAGAACCTGTACCCCTGCCTCCCAAGCAGATTGACACCATTAAACAATTGGGGGGGCTTGTCGAACTCGATGAAAACAACATGTGGGTGGGCGACTTGAAATTCTCCAAGTTTACCTCCGCCGAGTTAATACACCTGAAAGAGCTGACGAAGATTGAAGGACTGGACTTCTATCGTTCCGAGATTACGGACGCCGGACTGAAGCATCTGGAGGAACTTACAAATCTTAAAAATCTGGACCTCAGTGACACCAAGATTACCGATGCTGGGCTGGAGCATCTAAAGGGACTGAAGAAACTTGAAGTACTTCGTCTCAAGTTCACCCAGATCACCGACGCCGGACTGGAGCATCTGAAGGGGCTCACAAACCTCAAAAATCTGGACCTCTTGGACACTCAGGTCACCGACGCGGGCTTGGTACATCTGAAAGGGATGTCGAGGCTTGAAGACTTGAACCTACGGGGTAATAAGGTTTCCGATACAGGGTTAGTCCATTTAAAAGGGCTAGCTAAGATGAAAGAACTGGCGCTCTCCGGCACCAAAGTTACCGACAAAGGCCTAGTTCACCTGAAGGGTCTAACGCAGCTTTCAAACCTGGGGCTCCAGTCAACTAAGGTCACCGACGCCGGACTGGTACATCTCAAAGAGCTGACGAAGATGACCTACTTGGTAATCAGTAGAACCAAGGTCACCGACGCCGGACTGGTGCACCTGAAAGGAATGACGATGCTTGAAGATCTGTATCCGCCTCCGCTTGGTCCTGGCTTTGCACACCTAAAAAGTCTTTCAAAGCTTACCTTGCACTTAAGTGCCGCGCAAGATGCCACCGATGCCGGACTTCGGCACCTGAAAGGGTTGACGAAGCTTGCAGGACTGATTCTCAATGATACCCAGGCCGCCGACGCTGGACTAGCACATCTTAAAGGGCTGACGAAGATGACCCACTTGGTAATCAGTAGAACCAAGGTCACCGACGCCGGACTGAAGCATCTGGAGGGACTTACAAATCTTAAAAATCTGGCCCTTAGTGACACTAAGATCACTGACGTTGGGTTGGTGCATCTGACAGGGCTTACGAAGCTTAAAGAGCTATGGCTCAGCGGTAACTCGATCACCGATGCTGGGCTAGTGCACCTGAAAGCGCTGACAGAGCTTGAAAAGCTAGCACTCTCGGATACTAGGATCACCAATGCTGGACTAGAACATTTGAATGGGATGGCGAAGCTTGAGGACCTGACTTACTTCAATACCAAGGTCACCTCCGCTGGCGTCCAGAATCTCATGCAGGCATTGCCAAAGTGAGAAATTTTTACTAGCGTTAAGAATCCACCAATCAAGCGACCTGCATCGTGGGGAGTGAGAATCCATAACCCATGAACCCCTCTCTCCTGTTACTTATTTTAAGTATCTAATGAGTTTTGCGAGTTGGATAAAATTTTGTATCATTTGTATGATCAATTGTCATTTTCCAACTGTTTCCAACCTTAATATTGCGGGTTGACCAATGACCTGTTTCTTCTCTTTTGCTTCCATCTTTCATGATTTAATGAACTTTCCAGATGCCATACGCAAATGCCTCATTTCCAATTTTTTCAGCAGAAATTACAGTCGCACTGTGATTGATTTTTTCAGTGCTTTCATGCCATTACTGCTAGGAAATTGCTTTTGGCGGGAAAGGTCGCGGAAACCGAAGATTGGCGGAACACATGGGGGAGAAAGGGGGTTATCGTTAAAACGGGTGTCTGTAGGCAATTTACTGTTCGGTTTTGATTGCGATGTTCGCCTTCGGAACCCCGACGTCGCGGCAGATGGACATCACGTTGGCGAGGTAGAGGTGCTTGGCCTCCTGATCGCAGCGGATCAGCACCTTGAAGTCGGCTTTTTTCTCGGACCTCTCGCTGAGCCACTTGAAGAGCTCCTCACCAGTGACCTGTTTTCCTTGGAGGACATAGGCTCCGTTCTCGCGGATGTTGACCTTGATCAGGTTGCCTGCGGTCTGGGTGAGGGACTGGTTGCGTGACTCGACGGGTAGTTTAACGAGGTGGTCAACTTCCTCCTCCTTGAAGGTGGTGGTGACGAGGAAGAAGATGATCAGGATGAACATGACATCGATCATGCTCGAGATATTGATGATCTCGCCCTGGTCGTTGTCGCGGCTGCGAATTCTCATGGCCTCAGGTTTCAGGCTTGGGTTGGTCAGGCGGTGGCCGGTCCGCTGGACTTGCGGGCATGGTTGACAATGAACTCGGTCCCGACCTCGTCTATGTGGTCGATCAGTCCGTCAACCTTGGACTGCAGGAACTGGTAGAGCAGCAGCGCGGGGATTGCGATGGTGAGTCCGGCCGCAGTGGTGACCAGCGCCTCGTAAATCCCGGTGGCGAGATCCGCGGTCTTGGCTGCCCCTCCGCTCGAGGAAGTGCGCTGGAAGGCATCGATCATGCCGTAGACGGTTCCGAGGAGTCCGAGGAGGGGAGAAACTGCCGCGACAATGGAGAGGCCACGCAAGCTGCGCTTCAGTTTGTCGGCCTCCCGGATCCCTGCGTCTTCGATGGCCTTGGCCACGGCCTCATGCCCTGCATCACGCCACTGGAGACCTGCCTTGAAGACATGACCCGCGCTTCCGGCATTCTGGTCACAGAACTGCTCGGCGGCCTCACCGGAAGGGTCTGAGTCCCATGCTTGGCCGAACCCCTTGAGAAAACCGTCGGGTAGGACCTTGTCCCGCTTCAGTGAAATGAAGCGTTCAATGGCGAGGGCCAGGGCGACGATGGAGGCGATTCCGAGGGGAATCATGATCGGCCCTCCCTTCTTGATGAGGGTCCACATGGTTTCCTTCTCGACGCCGGCATCTGTGCCGGCCTCCGCGGCAAGCAGGGTTGGAGTCAGGGCAAGTAAGACAAGGACGGCCAGGCTGAGAGCCGTTTTCCAGGGCTGGGTGGTATTGTAGTTGGTCATGGGGAAATTAGAGGGGTGCAGTGTTAGGGTGTGGGAGAAGAGTTCTTATCCGCTGGCGCGGAGCTGATCGAGATACTGGCGGGCGACGATGGCCGCCTTTTCCTTGGAGTAACGGGTGATGACGTCCATGAAGCGTTCCTTGGCCTCATCAGTTTTGTTCTGGGCAAGGAGGACCCGGCCGATCTCCAGCACCCCCTTGGCCTGCCAGGAGGGATACTTCTTGTAGTGGATCTCGACGTTGAGGAACTCCTTCACGGCTTCTTCATACTTCTGCATGTTGAAGTAGCACTCACCGGTCTGGAAGCGGGCCCGCACTGTCCAGAGGTCCACGGGAACCTTGGGGTCGAGGAGGGGGGCGTAGTTCCGAATGGCTTCACCGGGGTTGTCCGAGTTCTCCATGGACCAGGCCAGGCCGAACTGGGCGTTGCGCCTCCATTTGCTTTCCGGAAATCTTCCGATGAAGTTCTGGTAGGTCTTGCGGGCGCTGGAGTGGTCAGCAGTGGCACTCTGCATTTCCGCGAGGCGCATCATCATGGACTCTGCGAGGGCAGGTTGGAGGCCGCCCTGCTTCATCCCCTCGGCAAAATGCCCCTTGGCGGGCGCGGTTTCCTTAAGCTTGTAGCGTGATTCACCGGCTTGGAAGCACATGGAGGCCCGGAGCTTGGACTTGGGGTAGTCGATGAGCAATTGCTCGAACATCCCAGCGGACTTCTCGTAATCAGCCTTGCTGAAGTGGGCGCTGGCCAGTTGATAGCGGAGGTCTTCCTGAAGGGCTTCCTCCTTGACAGCGGCCAGGGCCTTGGTGAGTCGTTCGATGACCATGTCCTGGGCTCCGCTCTTGAGGTTGAGACCGGCGAGTTCGCTCTGGACCTTGACTAGGAGGGAACTCTGCTGGTACTTGCCAAGGAAACGCTCGTAGAGTTTGACGGCTTCCGCTTCCCGCTTCTGCTTGCGTTCGCACCATGCCCATTCGTAGAGGGCCTGGTCGGCAAACTCGGAATCTGGCCAGGTGTCGGCAATCTTGCGCAGATGTCCGGAGGCGGGCCCCCATTGTTCCAAGCGGGCGAGGGAAAGGCCCGCGTAGTAGGTGACGCGCTGGAGTTTCTCGTGCTTCGGGTAGCGTTGCAGGATCTGGGGAAACAGTTTCCCGGACTGGTCAAACTTCTCAAGATGGATGTAGGCGAGGCCCTGCTGCAGGGCGGCATCCGCAGCCAGTTCATGCTGGTGATGCTTGGCCACCTCGCCGAAATGCAGGGCGGCTAGTTCATGCTTTTTCTCGGTGGCGTTGACCCATCCGAGGAAGTAGTTCACCCGGGACCTCTGGGGAGGGGCTCCGCTCTTGAAGGGATCCTTGTTCTGGTTGTCCTCATTGAGAAAGCGCTCAAGGGACTGCCTTGCGAGGGAGAGGTTTTCCTGTTCGTAGGCAAGGCGACCCTGCTCGGTGAGGGCCAGAGGGAGATGAGGGGTGGGCTCGGGGTAGAAGCGGGTGAGGGTGTCAAGGTGTTCGAGGGACTTGATCGGATCCGGGTTCTCGACGCGGTCGTAGGCGACCGCCAGCTGGATGAGGGCGGTGTCCACATTAGTGTCAGCGGTGACTTGCTGACGGTTCTTGTCCTGCTTCTTCACCCTCGTGGCAATGAAGGCTTCCAGCGGTTCCAGGCATTCCTTCCACTGCTCCTTGCGGAAATGGCAGTTTCCGACAAGAAAGGCGAGTTGGGCGAAGAGGGGACCTTCCGGCTTGCTGGCGAGAAGGGGCTTGGCAGCGGCCAGGGATTGATCCCAGCGGTCCTGATGGTGATGAATCTGAGCCACCCGGAAGGAGGCTGCGAGGGTGTTGGGATGTTCCTTGCTCACGGTCAGGAACTCCTGGTAGGCCTTGATCGCATTGTCGAGCTGGTTCAGCAGGAACATGTTCTCAGCACGCAGGAACCTCGTGTCGCCGATCATCTCGTGGTCCTTGAACTTGGTGATATGTTCGTTGGAGAGGTTCAGGCTGTTGTTGTAGTCCTTGAGTTTGTGGTAGCAGGTGGCGCGCTGGGCCAGGACTTCCGCAAACTGCCCGAAGGTTCCGCCGTTGATCCGGCCGAGGGCTTCGGCCGCGGTCTTCCAGTCGGGATTGTTGCGGCTCATCAGGGCGTTGGCGTAATCGAATCGCAGGTCGTCATTAACCGGGGCGATGTTGTGGTATTTCTTGACTGCAGGTTCCAGGGAGGCAGCTGCCCGGTCGTAGTTTGGCTTTTCCGGACGGGAAAAGACGCGGGCGAACCAGAGGTTGGCCTTGGCTCCCAACTGGCCCTCCAGGTTGATGAGTTGTTTGAGGCGGTTCTCGGCGCCCTTGAAATCCGCCTGCTCCAGCAGGCACCTTCCGATATAGAGCTGAGCCTCCCTGATGTGGGGATTCTCCTTCTTCTGGTCCTTTGCCCGGGTCTTGGGTTCCTCCTTCAGGAAGGCCTCGAACTGGTCTGCAGCCGGAGCCCACTGGTTCAGGATGAATCGGGTAACTCCGAGGCGGTAGTGGCACTCGGTCTTGTCGGGCCCTTCCAACCCGGGAAGGGCCGCGAGAAAAGCGGGCTCGGCCTTTTCGTGATTTTTCAGAACGGTGTAGCACTCGCCCAGGAGGTAGGAGGAGCGGGTTTTCCAGATGGCGTCGGCCGTGAGCGGGGTGACCTTTTCAAGGGCCCCGGCGGCAGGCTCGTATTTCTTCAGCTGGTAATTGGCAAATCCCTGCTGATAAAGCCCACGGGCCATCTGGTTGGAAGTGAGCTTTGCCTGCACCAGTCTCTTGGCCCAGGAGTCGACCTGATCCCATTCGCGCTTGCCGAAACAGATGTCACAGATGGCGGCGAGGGCAGAGGCCTTGTAAGCCGGATTTTTCAGGCGGGCTTCTTCCTTTATGAAGTGAGCCCGGGCCTGGTCTTTCTGGCCGCTGCGCAGGAGGCATTGCCCCTGCATCAGGATGATACGATCGCGGCTGACCTCCTTGGGCAGATTCGGTTTAGCCAGGAGGGCGCTCAGTTGGGGGATGGCCTGAGCGTATTGTTTCTGTGCATAAAAGCTGAGAGCCAATCCCTGTCGGGCCTGGTCCGCCTTGGCGTGATTGGCGTGCTTCTGGAGGAACTCCTGGAAGCCTCCGATGGCTGCAGGGTAGAGCTTGCGGTTGTAGGCACCGGTGGCGAGGTAGTAGAGATCCAGGGCGGGATCCTTCTGCTGGGCCTGAAGCTGGCCTGGAAGAAGCATCAGCAAGGCGAGAAGCGGTGCGGCCGCTGTGCCCAACCGGTCGGGTATGAGTCTCTCCATCCCTTCCAGACTGAAGGTCTGATCAGGAGCTGTCATGCTCATTTATGAGGTTGTTGGAACAAAGATGAGCGAGGGGGGAGGCACTATCGTGCGATGTCTTGGCCCTGTCTGGGAAGAACCGAGGATTCTTTGTCCGAATCTTCAACCAAGTTCAACCCTCAAGGTTCATGAAGTGGTTGCCTGTGTTGCAGGTAATATCTCCTCCCGAAGCCTCCAGGAAGAAGCTTCTGAGATCGCCTGGGTCGGCGATCCGGGGTTTAATGATGCATGGCCTACATTGCACAGATTCCGGAAGAGGAGGCAGAGGGGTCCCTTGCCGGGATTTATGGGGCGGCCCGGACACGGGCTGGGGGAGTAGCGCACATCATCAAGGTGATGAGCCGGGAACCGGAGGCCCTGGAGGGTTCCTTGACCTTCTACCTCAAGCTCATGAAGTCCTCCAACGGGCTTTCTGCGGCCCGTCGTGAAATGCTGGCGGCGGTCGTGAGTAATATCAACGACTGCTATTACTGAACGCTCTCCCATGCGGCCGAGTTCGGTCGCGAATCCGGGGATGAATCCGGGGCGCAGCAACTGGTCCTCGATTACCGGGCAATGAATCTCTCTCCTGCCGACCGGGCCCTCTGTGACTATGCGGCGAAACTTACGCTTACCCCGGGGGAGGTCGGAGAGGCCGATGTTGTGGGATTGCGGGAGGAGGGATTCAGTGAGGAAGCAGTTACCATTGCCGTGCAGGTGATAGGCTATTTCAATTACATCAATCGCGTGGCAGATGGGCTGGGAGTGGATCCTGAGGAGTGGATGAGCCCGGGTCCCGGGCAATGGAAGAGAGAGAAGGCGGACTGGGGGCAGAGCGCTCTTCCGGGGTCTTAGCCGGTAGCAGATCCCGATCTTGGATATCGGCATCATCCATGATACTGGGATGCATGCGCTAATGGCGCTCGTTCTTCATCTGGAGTCATCCCTCTTTCCCCAGTTTCTCCTGCAACTCAGACTGTCCGCTCTTCCATGAATCCGGATGACCGAATGACTGGCAAGGACTGAAACCCTCCCCCATGGATACCGTTCTTATTGCGACCCTTTTCTGCGTATTATTCGCGACAGGGATCCTTTTCCTTGATGGCAGGAACAGGATCGTTCTTTCCGTGCTTCTGGTTCTGAACCTGGCATTCTGGTACCTGGTGGTTGGGCGCGGGATGGATATTCTCTACGCAGAAAATGGCTGGATGGAGAATAGCCAGGTAGCGGTGCTGCTGGTCAGTTGCGTGGGATTCGTATTCGCGGCCTTCGCCTTGAGGATGAGAGACCGTGCCCTGGCGCTGCTCCTGGCGGTGCTGTGCTTTATTTTTTCATTCCGTGAGGTGGATGTGGATGAATTGGAGGTTCCCAGGTGGTTGATTTTCCTCCTCGCAGAGGAAGGGAGAGCGATCTTTTTCATCGTCGCCCTCGGTCTTGTGATTCAGGTCCTGAGGGATGCGAGGCACTATCTTGGCCATTGGGCGGGGTATCTCCGGTCGTCTCCCGGAATCTATCTCCTCCAGGCAGCCTTTCTTCTCGTGGTGCTGAGCGGAGCCTTTGAGGAAGATCTCTTCGGGTTCCAATATCACGTCTTCTATGAGGAGCTTTCAGAACTCCTCGCCTATTGCCTGTTGCTTGCGGCGTCCCTCGACTTCCCCAGGGCGCTAAGGGCGCTAAGGGCGATCGGGAAATAGAGGCGTCGCAGGCCTATCGCTTTTCCGGGGCGATACGCAAGGTGATCTTTTTTCCCATGCGGATGATCGTAACGGGATACTCCTTTCCCGGTTCAAGCTTGCGGAGAACAGCAATCAGCTCATCTCTGTTCCGGATGTTTGCCCCATTCAGCTTTCGGAGAAGATCATTTTCCTGCAGACCTGATCGTGCGGCGGCAGATTCCTCCTGAACGGTGGTGACCCGAATGCCCTCCTCGATGGCTTCAAACTGGATGCCCAGGCGGACCGGCGGAGCATTACGGCCTCTGCTGCGCTCCACCTTCACATAGCCGGGGGCCTCGGGGAGTCGTGCGAGTTCCATGGTCATGTCCCGCACATAGCCGGTAACCTTGAGGAGACCCGGGAAGTTGAGAGTTTCGATCGTATCCCGGGGGGTATGGTAGTCGTCATGCAGACCGGTAAAGATGGAGAGAACAGGGACTCCTGCATCGTAGAGTGGTGCAGTGTCGGTGGGCAGGTAGGGGTTGGCAGAGCGAAGAATCTTGATTTGTTCCTGCTCTTGGAGCCGGTCGAGCACTCCTTTCCAGTCCTCGCTTGATCCGGTTCCCTGGATATTGAGCCCCTCCTCCTTGAGGCGGCCCACCATGTCGAGATTCAGGTAGGCGGCTACCCTTGGGTAAAGAGAGCGCTCCTTCCCAGCCTCTCTGGCATAATGGGTTGATCCATACAGCCCCAGTTCTTCTCCCGACCAGCCTGCGAATATCAGGTCGCGCTTCAACTTGAGAGCGCCCTTGGCCTTCTGGGAGGTAAAGTAGTGGGCTAACTCCATCATCGCAGCGACCCCTGAGGCATTGTCATCTGCTCCGTAATGCAGCGCTTTAGCTTCTTCGCCCTGGG